>JACRCG010000117.1 GCA_016219145.1 Deltaproteobacteria bacterium
CTCACATCAACTCATGTTGCGCGCCGGCATGATTCGGCGGCTGGCTGCAGGTATCTACAATTATCTGCCGCTCGGCCTGCGATCAATCCGCAAATTTGAAAACATCGTCCGCGAAGAGATGAACAAGGCCGATGCCATTGAAATGCTGATGCCAAGCGTGCAGCCGGCTGAGTTATGGCAGGAATCCGGTCGCTGGACTTTCTACGGCAAGGAGTTGCTGCGTTTTAATGACAGAAAAGATACCGAGTTCTGCATGGGACCGACTCACGAAGAGGTTATCACCGATATGGTGCGGCGTGAGATCAAGAGTTATCGTCAGATGCCGGTTAACTTCTACCAGATTCAGACCAAATTCCGCGACGAGATCCGGCCTCGTTTCGGCCTGATGCGCGGCCGCGAATTCATTATGAAGGATGCCTATTCATTCGATGTGGACAGCTCTGCGGCGGATGTTTCCTATGACAAGATGTATCATGCCTACATGCGGATTTTTGAGCGCTGCGGCCTTAATTTCCGGGCGGTTGAGGCCGACACCGGCAGCATCGGCGGTTCGTCGTCGCATGAATTCATGGTGTTGGCCGATTCCGGCGAGGACGCTATCGTTTCCTGTGATTCCTGCCGTTACGCCGCAAATGTCGAAAAGGCTGAGTCACGTCCTCCTCAAGCAGTTTCTGATGTCGAATTGCTGTCGATATTGAAAACAGCCACCCCGGACATGAAGGCTATTTCTGATGTAGCCGCTTTTCTTGGAGTTGAAACAAACCGTACAATCAAGGCGCTTGTATACAGCTCCGGCAGTGGTGATTTTGTCATGGCTCTTTTGCGCGGGGACCATGAACTGAATGAAATCAAGCTGAAAAACAGCTTGGGCTGGAATGACATCCGTATGGCCACCGAAGAGGAGGTGCAGTTTGTTACCGGTTCGCCGACCGGGTTCCTGGGACCGATCGGTCTTAAAACCAGATTGTTTGTTGTCGCCGATCTGTTCATTAAGGGCATGTCTAATTCAGTAACCGGCGCCAACGAGATAGACATGCATTTTGTTAATGCCAACCTGGAGCGGGACTTTACTGTTGACCGTTTTGTAGATCTTCGTAACGTTGAGGCCGGCGATGCCTGTCCGCGCTGTGAAGCCGGCAAGCTGGAGATGTGGCGGGGAATAGAAGTCGGCCATGTGTTCAAGCTGGGTACAAAATATTCCAAAGCCTTGAGCGCGACCTATCTTGATGCTGATGGCAAGGAGCAGACCATATTCATGGGCTGTTACGGCATTGGTATCGGGCGTACAGTAGCAGCAGCGATAGAGCAGAACCACGATGAAAACGGAATTATTTTCCCGCTTCCGATTGCGCCGTTTCACTGCTCAGTTGTAGCTGTGAACACCAAGGACAGTGGTGTCATGGCCGCTGCCGAAGAGATTTATCTGAAACTTGAAAAGCTGGGTATTGAAGTTCTGTTTGATGACCGTGACGAGAGACCGGGAGTCAAGTTCAAGGACAACGATCTGATCGGCATACCGCTGCGTATTGTAGTCGGCAGCAAGGGGCTGGCCGAGGGTAAAGTGGAAGTAAAGATTCGCGCAACCGGAGAAGTTCTGTCACTGCCGATTGAAGATGCAATTGATAAAGTGCAGCAACTGGTAGAAGAGGCTCTTAAACACGACGAATAAACAGATGCCAAACAAACAGGACATTCCCCAACACCAGGCACAACACCAGATATTATGTCAAATTGAAAGCCCAACTTTCAACTTGACATAATATATCTTATGGGACGTTTTGGTGTACGTGATTAACAATTAGCTTGCTTTTCCGCCGTACTGTCAGTAAGGTACCGCTGTTGTTGCCAAATGAGCCGCGAGGAGTTGTACTGCGTATGAGTAAAGAAGAAGCAATTGAAGTTGAAGGTACCGTAGTTGAACCATTGCCGAACGCCATGTTTCGCGTCAAGCTTGAGAATGACCATGTGGTGCTTGCCCATATATCAGGTAAGATGCGTAAATATTTCATCAAGATTCTCCCCGGTGACAAGGTAACGGTCGAGCTCTCTCCCTACGACCTGACCCGCGGACGTATTACCTATCGCGCCAAATAAAACTGCTGAATCAGGCATATGAATAACAGGCCCGTCCATTATGGAGGGCTTGTGTCGTTTCAAAAATACCAATTTGCGAGGAATGCATGTACACCGTAGCTGATTTGAAAAAAGGATTGAAGATCACCCTGGACGGCGACCCCTATCTGGTCGTGGCGTTCGATTTTGTCAAGCCGGGCAAAGGCCAGGCGCTTTACCGCACCAAAATGCGCAACATGATCAACGGCACCCTGCTGGACCGCACCTACCGCTCCGGCGAGACCTTTGAATCAGCCAACCTGGAAGAGCGTCAGATGGAATACCTGTACAAGGAAGGCAGCCACTATACCTTTATGGATCAGCAGACTTACGAGCAGGTCGTCATGGAAGAAGAGACCATGGGCGACGCCAAATACTTTCTGCTTGAAAACTGCAAGGTCGATGTGATGCTGTTCGGAGAAAAAGCCATCGGCATTGCCCTGCCGAACTTCGTCAACCTGCGTGTAACCGAAACCGAGCAGTGGGCCAAGGGTGACACCAGCGGCAACGACTCTAAGCCTGCCACAGTTGAAACCGGTTACGTTCTGCGCGTTCCCCCTTTCATCGAAGAAGGCGAACTGATCGTTATTGATACTCGTAACGGAGAATATTCAACCCGCGTCAAAGGTTAGAAAACCATGAAGAGCAACGCCTTGTGGCTGCGGGCGCAGATAATCAGGGCAATCAGGGATTTTTTCTGGGAGCGGGGGTTTCTTGAAGTTGAGACCCCCCTTCTCATTCCGGCCAACGCTCCGGAAGAGCATATCAATCCGTTCATCACCCTCCCCTGCTGGCAACTCCAGACCTCCCCCGAAATTTGCATGAAACGACTGCTCTGCACGGGCCACCAGCGTATTTTTCAGATATCGCACTGCTGGCGCTCCGATGAGCGCGGCTCAAGACATCTCTCTGAATTCACCATGCTGGAATGGTACCGGGCCGGATGCGATTATCTCGATCTGATGGCGGACTGTGAGGGTCTGCTTCAACATGTAGCGTCTGTTTGTCTGCCCGGCAACCCGGTTTACCGTAGGAAATCCCGGGAAATAGATCCATTTCAATCCTGGCGGCGTATCAGCGTCCAGGAGGCATTCTTGCGTTTCGGGCAAGTCGATGTATGGGACTGCCTTCAAAAAGGGCTCTACGAGGAGATTTTGACGGCACAGGTCGAACCTGGGTTGGCAGAGTTTTCCGAACCAGTCATTCTGATGGATTATCCGTCGAAACTGGCTGCTCTGGCACGCCTGAAACCGGATCAAAATATACTGGCGGAACGTTTTGAATTGTATATGGGGGGTCTGGAGCTGGCCAACGGTTTCAGCGAGTTGAACAACCCTGTTGAGCAGCGCCGCCGTTTTGAAGAAGCCAACCGTTTGCGGCTGGAAAAATGTATCGCTCCATTGCCGATGCCGGAACCATTTTTAAGGGAGTTGTCGGACATGCCGCCTTCGGCCGGTATCGCGCTGGGGGTTGACCGGCTGGTCATGCTGGCGGCCGGAGCGGACACCATCGATCAAGTCGTGGCATTTACTCCCGAGGAGTTGTAAATACGCCCTATTCTACGGTCAGTTAGGTTTGTGTTAAATACTAACAACATCCCGATAAGCCACCCGCTCGCCAGTATAAGTCCTGAGCAGTAAAACCTCCCCTGTCCTCTCGACATCATCCGGCAGAATTGCCACCTTGCCCTTGCCTCCCGGCAGATCGATCACATAATGCGGCACCGCCAGTCCGGAGACGTGCCCGCGCAGTGCCCGGATTATCTCCAGCCCTTTCTCCACGGACGTCCTGAAATGGGCAGTTCCACGCACCAGATCCATCTGGTGCAGGTAATATGGCTTGACCCTGATTGAGAGCAGCCCGGTCATCAGCGTGCGCATGACCTCTGCATCATCGTTGATCCCTTTCAGCAGCACGGTCTGGTTTCCGAGCGGTATCCCGGACTCCGCCAGCATTGCGCAGGCGCGGCTGGAATCTGCGGTAATTTCGTCGGGATGATTGAAGTGGGTATTGATATAGAGCGGATGAAAGCGCTTCAGCAGATCACAAAGCTCCGGCGTTATCCGTTCCGGCAGCGTAACCGGAACACGGGTGCCGATCCTGATGATTGAAACGTGCTTGATGGCTCTGAGGCCGCTTAAAATCAGCATCAGAGAGGCATCATCCAGCATGAGCGGATCACCGCCGGAGAGGATCACGTCCCGGATGGATGGGGTAGCGGCGATGTACTCCAGAGCCCGCTTCAACTCCTCTTCCCCCAGCGGCGCATCGCCACAGCCGACAAGGCGTTTGCGCATGCAGAAGCGGCAGTAGACCGGACAGCGATTGGAAACCAGCAGCACTACCCGGTCGGGATAGCGGTGGATCAGGCCGGGCACGGGGCTTAGGGAGGTTTCCTCAAGAGGATCCGGGCACTGGGCGGCATCTTCAAGCTCTCTCATATCCGGCATGCACTGCTTCCAGATGGCATCGCCCTCATGCCGGATCAGTCCGGCGTAGTATTTCGACACACGGACAGGATAGCGGGAGGAGACTTGATGAGTATCCGGCGAAGTTTTATCATGAATTGTTTTATCACAAGAAGTTGCTGCACAGTTTGTAATGTAACGCATTAACAGCCATCCTCGTATTGTTTGCGGTGCTTGTTCCTGATTTTACTTGAAAATAGTCAGGTTTTATGAAATACACAACATCTTAATTATGAATGGATTTTCAACCCACTATGCAGATGTTTACACGGTACTGACATGTATACCAAATATTTCGGATTACACGAAAAACCTTTCACGCTGACCCCCAACCCGCGTTTCATCTTTCTGAGCAAAAACCATAAAGAGGCTTTTGCTCATCTGCTGTACGGCATAAACAACCATTATGGCTTTATCGAGCTGATCGGTGAGGTCGGCACCGGCAAGACTACGGTTTTACGAACTCTGCTTGGGCAACTGCAGGAAGAGAATTATCGAACTGCCCTGATCGTCAACCCCTGCCTGACCGGGGTGGAACTGCTCCGCAGCATCTGCCACGAATTCGGACTTGATTCAACCAGCGACTATTCCAATGAACTTCTGACAGAGCTGAACAAATTCCTGTTACAGGAGACTGCAGCAGGGCGCACGGTGGTGCTGGTAATCGATGAGTCACAGAACCTGCACCCGGAAGTTCTTGAACAGATCAGACTGCTCTCCAACCTTGAAACGGAAGATGACAAGTTGATCCAGATTATTCTGGCCGGCCAGCCCGAACTGGGCGCTCTTCTGGCACGCCCCGAACTTCGGCAGCTGAATCAGCGGATTGCCGTGAGATACCGGCTTAAATCGATGAACATGATCGAGACACGGGCCTATATTCGGCACAGAATGGAAGTTGCTGGCGAAACCGGCGGGGTTTCTTTCAGTCTGTTTGCCATCAGGTGGATCTACCTCTACACCAGAGGCGTTCCGCGCATGATCAACATCCTTTGCGACCGTTCCCTGTTGATAGCGTATGGCGAGGAGCGGCGGCGCATAACGGCCGGAGTTGTCACCAGCGCTATCAGGGAGATTCTGAATGCGCCCCAGGGCAAACGGCTTTCTCTGGCTTTTGCCGGGTTGATCTGCATTGCCGTCATATGCATTGCCCTGTCTCTGATCCTGGGTGGATGGACGCCGGGCAAACAGGATAAGGGCTCTCAAAGGCCGGCAGCTTCAGTTAACAAACCCGATCAGAAAGCACCGCCCACTTCATTATCCGGAAGTGCAAAATGAGTTCGATTTTAAAGGCCCTGAAAAAGCTCGAAGATGACAAGGCCGCGCGTAGGCCGGATGAATTGAAGATAGACTCTGAAATCCTCAGATCGTCCGACACCCCTTCCCGCCTCTCCCCGGCCAGCGCAATTGCGCTTTCAATGCTGCTGCTGGCGGGCGGTTCCAGCGCCACCTATTTTTTCATGAAGCGGGACAGGGCGCCGGAGCCGGTGATCGTGCAAGCTCCTGTGGAATCCGTTCCAAACAGGCCTGTTGTGCCGGTTCCTCCTGTTATCAAAGCCGAACGGCTGCCGTCAGAAGTGCCGGTGGTGCCGTCGGCATCCGGCAGTAAGAAGGCAGAAGTATCCAAACCCAAAGCGGATAAAACGCCGCCGCCAGCAAAAACAGCGACCGTTACCGCGCCGCCTGCTCCGAAACCGGTCAAGCCCGCCCCGGCGGTGAAACCGGTGGTACAGGCCAGGGCAGCAGCGCCCGCCGGAACCCCTCCGGCAGCTTCAGCCAAGGGTGCGCCGGCTCTCAGGGTGACCGGTATTGCTTTCAATGATGGCGGCGCTGACAGTGTGGCCATGATTAATGGAGTGCCGATCTCAAGCGGTTCATCGATCGAAGGCGTGAAAGTTGTGGAAATCCACGAAAACAGGGTGGGATTCAGCTATAACGGAGAAAAGTTTGAGATTCCACTGGGGCAATCAAACCGGTAGAAAAAGGAGTCAGCGGGTAATAACCTTAACAAATCTTACGAGATAATCCACGCCCGACCAGATCGTCAGCAGAGTCGCTATCCAGAGATAAAACATGCCGACATTATGCATGTTAACCGATACCAGCGGATGTGCAATCCCGAAAAACCAGTTGTAATCATAGTGCAGAACAAGCCCCAGTATCGCCACGATCTGAAAGATGGTCTTGAATTTTCCGAGTTCGCTGGCAGCGATCACAATTCCCTCGCTTGAAGCGATTCCACGCAATCCGGTTATTATTATCTCGCGCCCCAGAATAACCAGCACCATCAATCCCGGCACCCTGTTGAACGGCAGGATCATGATCAGGGCCGCCATGACGATCAGCTTGTCTGCAATCGGATCCAGAAACTTGCCGAACACCGTGACGATACCCATGCGACGCGCCAGATAGCCATCCAGCCAGTCGGTAATGGATGCCAGCGCAAATACCACAGCAGCCCAGAATCCGGCCAGTCTTGTAGGTGACAGCAGCAGCGCCGCCATAAGCGGGATAGCTGCGATCCGTGCCATGGTGAGAATATTGGGGAGGTTCAGAATCTGGTTCCGGTCGCTAGTCATCTAGATACCGCCGGATTGATATGACTGCATGTAGGAAAGAACGCGGTTGACATAGGTACGGGTCTCGTTGAATGGTGGAATGCCGCCATACTTGGCAACTTTGCTGAGGCCGGCGTTGTAGGCGGCCAGGGCCAGGGAAACATCTCCTCTGAAGGTGTCCAGCAAAAAGCGGAGGTATTTCACACCCCCCTCCACATTATCTCTGGGATTAAAACGGTCGGCAACTTTCAGGGATTTGGCAGTGCCCGGCATAAGCTGCATCAGTCCGCTGGCCCCCTTGCTGGAGACAGCATTGGGATTGTAGCCCGATTCAGCGTGAATGACCGCTTTGACCAGAGAAACGCTGACTCCGTATTTCTCGGAACATGACTTGATCAGCTGTTCATACTCGGCCGGATTTACTGTGCTGGCATACTTCAGTTTTGTGCGCAGCTCCCTGTCTTTTTTCAAATCCCGCATGAATATTTTGAAACGCTTGTCGGTGGGCGCATCGGTAAAATGAATGATCCCTTCATCGTCTTCATAACGGTAGATATCAGCCCAGGAGTGTGAACTCAGGGAAAAACAGATCAAGGCCGCCAGCGACATAATACCGATCGCCTTGCAGCAGCAAAAGCTTGTGAGCAGGTTCTTCATACGTACCAGTAATCCCAAAACATCTGGATTTGTCAAGAGATATTCTGATTCTTATACATTTGGAGGCAGTTTGAAATTGACATTTCAAGGGCCATGTTCTACAAAGACGTTCCAGTTTCAGGAGGAAATAATCAATGAATGATCGACATGCAACCTATAAGGACGCCGGAGTGGATATCGCCGCCGGCAACAGTTTTGTAAACATGATCAAGCCGCTGGTCAAGGCTACTTCCCGCCCGGAGGTACTGGCTGATATCGGCGGCTTTGGCGGTTTGTTCGCTCTTAATACCACCAAATACAAGAATCCGGTTCTGGTTTCAGGCACGGACGGAGTCGGCACAAAGCTGAAGATCGCATTTATGGCTGACCGTCATGATACCGTGGGGATTGACCTGGTCGCGATGTGTGTCAACGATATCATTGTCCAGGGCGCCGAACCGCTCTTTTTTCTGGATTACCTGGCCACCGGCAAGCTTCTGCCTGAAAAGGCAGCCGATATCGTAAAAGGAATAGCAGAAGGGTGCAAACAGGCCGGTTGTGCCTTGATCGGCGGAGAGACTGCCGAGATGCCAGGTTTTTATGCCGACGGAGAGTATGATATTGCCGGTTTCACTGTCGGTGTAGTTGATCGCGAGGCGATCATTGACGGTTCCTGCATCTCGGTCGGTAACCGCCTGATCGGCATCGCATCCAGCGGTCTGCACAGCAACGGTTACTCGCTGGCCCGCAAACTGATCTTTGAACAGATGGGATTATCAATTGATTCGGAACTTCCGGGCAGCGGCGGCAGCGTGGCAGATGTCCTGCTTGCGCCCACACGCATCTATGTCCGTTCCATCTTGAACCTCATCAAGGATTTCTCCATCAACGGTATTGCCCACATCACCGGCGGCGGACTGCTGGAAAATATTCCGCGCGTACTGCCGAAAGGGTGTCAGGCCGACTTGCATCTGAACAGCTGGACCCGTCCGCCTCTTTTCGACATTCTGCGCGATGCCGGCAACGTTGAGCTCAGCGAGATGTACCGCACCTTTAATATGGGTATCGGGATGGTGCTGGCGGTACCTGAAAGCCAGGCCGAGGATGTGATTGATCGCCTGAAGGGGTTGGGAGAGCAGGCCTGGATAATCGGTGAAGTTTCACTATGCAGCGATGGACATGAGCGCGTAGAACTGATGGGAGCATAGACGTGGCAGGCAAAGTTCCATGCATGCTGGGAGTTTTGGTATCCGGCGGCGGCACCAATCTTCAGGCGATAATAGACTGTATCGAGGCCGGTTGGCTTAACGCTCGGATTGGCTGTGTAATCAGCAACAATGCCGACGCATATGCTATCATTCGCGCCCAAAAAAGCGGCATCCCGGTGGTGATCCATGAAAACAGCGGATTTTCTGATCGCCGGAAATACGATGCCGCCACCGTTGAAATTCTGCGGGATCATGGTGCGGAGCTTGTCGTTCTGGCCGGGTTCATGCGGATATTGTCAGATGTAATGGTCGATGCCTTTCCAGGCGCCATCATCAACATCCACCCAGCCCTGCTTCCCGCCTTTCCCGGTCTTCACGCCCAGCAGCAGGCTCTTGACTATGGTGTCCGCTACAGCGGCTGTACCGTGCATTTTGTGGATTGCGGGACTGATACCGGCCCGATCATCATGCAGTCCGTAGTTCCGGTCGAGCAGGATGATTCCGAAGCATCTCTCTCGGCGCGCATTCAAATAGCCGAGCATAAGGCACTGCCCGCCGCCATAAGCCTTTATGCGGAAGGCAGGTTAAAGATTGAGGGGCGTCATGTTCGGATACTGGCATAATATCACTTGACAACACACTGATTATAATAGTAAAAAACTAGCTTCGTTTATATTAACTCAAAAAAGAAAGAAATAACTGGAGGTGTAGTTTGGCTCATCATAAGTCGGCAATCAAAAGGATCAAACAGAATGCAAAAAGGAACGCACGTAATCGTCACGTTTCCTCGACGCTGAAAACATATATCAAGCGTGTTCGTGAGGCCGTTGAAGCCAAGGACAAGGATGCCGCCGTCGCCGCTCTCAAGCTGGCAATTCCGGTAATTGATGCTACCGCCACCAAAGGGGTGATTCACAGCTCCAATGCGTCACGCAACGTTTCCCGTCTGACAAAGCTGGTTAACACACTCGGCTGATCGGATTCTCGGTTGAATCAATAAAGGGGGCTGCCATTCAAGTGCATGCCCCCTTTTGTTGTTTGTCGGCGAATGCTTCTACCGTAAATCATCCCGGCATATTCCCATTACCAGCCCATGGATCAGGGAATAAGGCTGCCCCCCCGATTTGGAGGCCAGATCACAGCGGTACAACTCGTCAAAAATCCGCTTCAGCTCACTCCTTGCAAAATTACGGGCCTGCCGCACAGTCTCTCCCAAAAAAAAGGTATGGATATTAAGTTCCCGGCCGATGTCGGCATCAGTTTTCTTTGCGTCCAGAAGCTCTCGCACACGCCACAACTTCCTGAAATGCTGCGTCAAAGCTCCCAGTATCATCGGCGCCTCCTCTCCGTTCAAGAAGAGAGCATCCAGGCTTCTGACGGAATTATGCAAGTCGCGAAGCCCCAGGTACTTTGCCAGCTCAAAAGCGGTAAAAGCCTTACTGCTGCTGGCCATGGTACGCACATCGTCTACTGAAATACGGGCCTGTTTTCCGGCATAGACCAGCAGTTTTTCGATCTGGGACGAAAGTTCCTGCAAATTGTTGCCGATCAGCGCCGCCAGCAGTTCCGCCGCCGCGGAATCGATCGGTTTGCCGTGGCCGAGAGCCTCACTCTGAATAAAAGCGGTCAGCTTGTTATCGTAGATTCTTTTGTATTCAACCAACTCGCCATGTTTTTTCAGTTCCAGAAAAAACTTCTTGCGCTGGTCGATTTTGGTGCCGGTCAGCAGCAGACAGGTGCTTTTGGCCGGATTCTGTACATATGGAAGCAATACCTCAAGAGCTTCGGCCTTCAGTTGTTCGGCCCGCTTGACCAGAACAGCCCGGCGCTCGGCAAACATCGGCAAAGTCTGGGCCGAATCGACTATATCCACACCTTTGGATTCGTTGCCGAAATATACGTTGAAATTGAAATCCTTGAGTGAGTGGTCAATGGCCTTGTCAAGCAGCATGCGGGCTGCCCGCTCCACCAGAAAGGATTCCTCGCCATACAGGTAGCAGACCGGGGGGATCAGGCCTTTTGAAAGGGATTTTTCAAACTCCTGGGGTGTCATAATCAGTAGGACTGCTCAATGGCGGAAATGAATTTCTGGGAGATTACCCTGGAAGCGGCATCAAGCGCGCTCTCCTCGGCACTACGCTGCAGGGCCAGATCAATATTGGCCGGGTACTCTTTGGCGGCGTTAAGAACACCTTTCCAGTATGGCGTCACTTCCCCTTTGCGATAAATTTCCAGCTCGACAGAAATTGCAAGCCGGTAGGACCTGACTTGATCAATTGCACTATACGAGGTTACGGTATTGGTGTAGGAGAGCAGCCTGCCTTTCACTATCAGGTCGGCAGCGCTCTCGTTACCGGAAGGAGTCAGACCACGCAAGGCGTGACTCTCGGCATACAAGCCTCGCCTTAGAACGGTCTGGGCTGTGGGGCTGATGCTTTCATTGCCGATAAACGGCACCCAGATCTGTTGACCGGCCGTCAAGCGGTGCGCCGGCGAGTTTGTCAGGTGATAGCCGCATCCAGCCAGGACAGCTATGGACAACAGGAACAGTGAAAAACGTAATCGCGTAATCAAAGCCATCAGCTCTGCCCCACTACGATATTTACCAGTTTGCCGGCTACACAGATAACCTTGAGTACTTTCTTGCCTTCGATGAATGGCGCCACCTTTTCATCTGACAGCGCCAGAGCCTTCAACTCATCCTCGCCGGCGCCGGCGGCAACGGTTACCTTGGATCTCAGCTTGCCGTTGACCTGCACGACAACCAGCAGCTCTTCATCAACAACCGCATCACGATCATATTCCGGCCAGTCAGTCTGAGACAATGGGACGGCATTTCCCATGCGCTGCCACAGCTCTTCAGTAATGTGCGGCACAAAAGGGGCCATAAGCAGTACGACACTCTGAAGCGCCTCTCTCATTACGGCAGCTGATTGCGCAGTACCGGACTCAGCGGGCTGTAGTGTGTTCAGCAGCTCCATCACGGAGGCTATGGCAGTATTGAAATGGAAACGTTCTTCAACATCCTCGGTCACTTTGCGAATAGTTTTGTGTACTGCACGCCTGAGATTTCTTTCGGCTGGATCAAGCGAAGCGGCATCTAGCACCGGAGCGCCGCTGATCTCGTCCAGGCGGTCATGAACAAGCTTCCAGATCCTGTTAAGAAAGCG
This sequence comes from Deltaproteobacteria bacterium, assembly GCA_016219145.1. Lineage (GTDB taxonomy): Bacteria > Desulfobacterota > Desulfuromonadia > Geobacterales > Pseudopelobacteraceae > JACRCG01. Next base: position 12,153 of record JACRCG010000117.1, read on the forward strand.
GAATGAGCCCTCTACCCCCTGATCGTTCCAGTCCAGGTCCTTTTCTGGAGGAGCGGCAAATAGTGAAAATAAACGCGCCGTATCGGAACCGTATTTGCTGATCAGACTATCCGGGTCAACGACATTCCCCTTGGACTTGCTCATCTTGGCGCCATCCTTGATGACCATACCCTGCGTCAGCAGGTTAATGAAGGGCTCGTCGGCAGTGATGTGACCCAGATCGCGCAGAACTTTGGTAAAAAAGCGTGCGTACAGCAGATGCAGAACCGCATGTTCGATACCGCCGATATACTGATCAACCGACATCCAGTAATCAACCCGCTCGCGATCAAGGATACCGTCCAGATAATCAGAACAGCAGTAGCGCAGAAAGTACCAGGATGACTGGACAAAAGTGTCCATTGTGTCAGTCTCTCTGCGGGCTGCCTGGCCGCATGCCGGGCAGGAGCAGTTGACAAACGACTCCATCTGTGCCAGCGGACTGCCCCCCTCACCGGTAAAAACCACATCTTTTGGCAGAACAACCGGAAGATCCTTTTCCGGAACCGGCACAACACCGCAGTCAAGGCAGTAGATGACCGGAATCGGATTGCCCCAGTAGCGCTGCCGTGAAATTCCCCAGTCCCTGA
>JACRCG010000108.1 GCA_016219145.1 Deltaproteobacteria bacterium
AGCCCTTCGACAGGGTAAGACTTCCGAGGTTCTTCCCCGGCTTGTTTCCAGCCACCACACCGCCATGAATGGTGGAGTCCGTGTCTACTATGGCTTCTGCTGACTTCTGCTCCATCACGGCAACCTTTACAGCGCCGCGCCGCTCTTGCGAGATGCAAAGTGGAGCAGATCTGCCGAGTTTATCAACATATCGTGAATTGACTCGTTCAACAAATCCCAAAGTAAAATGAGGAACGCTCCCCATATATCCAAAAATCAAATAGACTGAAAATAGCAAATACGCTATATTGAAATCATGAATTGGACAATCACCTACTACAGCGATTCAGTTCAAGAGGAAATTCTTGCGATACCCGCTGGATTTCTTGGCCGCTATCTTCGGTATACCGACAGAATGGAGGTCTACGGTCCGGATCTCGGTATGCCGCATACTCGCGCAATGGGTGATGGACTTTTTGAATTGCGACTGAAAGCCGCAGAGGGAATAGCACGGGTTTTCTATTGCACAATGGTTGGCCGAAAAATAGTTATGTTGCATCAATTCACCAAGAAATCAGATAAAACACCGCCAAGAGAGCTTGAAACGGCACAACGAAGAATGAAGGAGTACAAAAATGCTCACTCACAAAGAACTTAAAGCCCGTGCCCTTGAAAAGGCAGATGTAAAAACAGAATATGATCGACTGGATGAAGAGTTCCGATTCCTTGACGAGTTTCTCAAAGCTCGTGCTGCCGCAGGTGTCACACAAGCTGAAATAGCAGAGCGAATCGGTACAACCCAGTCTGCTGTAGCCCGCCTCGAATCAGGTCGAGGGAAACATTCTCCATCAATCGCTACATTAGAAAAATACGCTCACGCCCTCGGTTGCCGTTTGGAATTGCGATTAGTCAATGAAATGGTATCCAGAAAAGTAGAAATTCAAACTACCCGTTCTGTCGGGCGCACTAAAAAGCAGTGTGCCGCTTAGAATCTAGCCTCCAAAAAAACACCGAGAAAGAGCAGAATTTCCAACCAGAAAGTTCGACCCGCCCAAAAACCGACGGGGTCAACTTCATGCCCGTTGACTGAGGAAAAAATGAAAACGATTTATTTGATAATCGCCGTAGCTGCTATCTTCATGACCACCTCAGTATCGGCTGAGGAACGTCTCGTTGATGTTGCACCTAAATGCAAGCACGGACTACATTCACAACCAAATAAAGGGCCTTTCTCAGTTTTCCTTTTTTGCGACGATGCCCTCGGAGCAAATATCGGGATCATTTTAACTGAACGCGGCGCTGGACCTGGGAACGTACCGCTGAATGAAATGAAGGTAAGAAAGATTAAAGTCCAATCTCACTATGAGAACCAAGACGAATCAAGTCAAGATAATCGTCATCCGGTTTCCGGTAAATCAAGATCAAATCAGGCTTGATATGGCAGTCTCTATGATCGGCCCAATCACCAGAGAGTGAATGATCGAAGTTACGGCGGGGCAATATCTCGTCGGCGGGAAGCAGCCGCACAACATCCATCAGAGCGGCATCAAGTGTTTTTCCATGACGTCCAGATTTTTCCCGTTTGTAGTCGCGCTTGAAACGACCGACGTATCTAATCTCCCGCAGTTAGCATCTCAAGGAGGTTGTCTGCGGAGCCAACTGCAACAAGATCACCACGTCGCGCGGCCCTCATTGCCTCAATGGTTTCCTCGTTGGGAACAAGCGGTGCAAACGGTAGCTGCTTTTCTTTTGCAATGCGCATCATCAGCATACGGAAAGCATCAGAGGCTGTAAGACCGATAGAAGCGAGCACTGCTTCGGCCTCAATTTTAATATCTCCGTCAATTCTTGCGCGGACAACTGAGTTATGAGTCGCTAACATAATATTTCCCCTTTGAGCTACATTGCAGCCCAAAGATTGAATAGGGACAAGATTATTCCTCTACGAAATCGAAAGAGGCGAGAGTCCGACTTGCGGCTGAATGGCCAGGAGAACAAATATATGAAAGCCGTTATACAACGTGTAACTTCCGCCTCGGTAACTGTTGAAGGATCGATCGTCGGCCGGATCGGGCAGGGGATTCTGGTCCTTCTGGGAGTGGACAAGGGAGATGACGAGACCAAGGCGGACTGGCTGGCGGAAAAGATCATCAACCTGCGCATTTTCTCCGATGAAGGGGGCAAGATGAACCGTTCCGTCATCGATATCGGCGGGAGCCTGCTGGTGGTCTCCCAGTTCACCCTGGCCGGCAACTGCTCCAAGGGGAAGCGGCCGTCATTTGATACCGCCGCGCCGGCGGAAGAAGGTAGACGGCTCTACGAATATTTCGTAGCCGCTGCCGGACGAGCCGGCCTGCCGGTTGAAACCGGTATCTTCCAAGCCGATATGCAGGTGGCGCTGGTCAACGACGGGCCGGTTACCTTTATTCTGGAGCGATGAACTTATGACTACCGTACTTACACTCGGCTTTTCACCCTGCCCCAATGACACCTTCATGTTCTATCCGCTTGTGCATGGCCTGGTGGATACAGCCGGACTTTCATATCGCGAGCGCCTGGAAGATGTGGAAACACTCAACCAGTTGGCGCTTCAAGGAGAACTGGACGTCAGCAAGGTCTCCTACCATGCCCTGGGGCATATCCGCGACAACTATGTGCTGCTCCGCTCCGGCAGCGCCCTGGGGCGCGGCTGCGGCCCGCTGCTGGTGGCGCGTGACGGGATCAGTCCCGCTGAGCTGCGCGGCAAAACCATCGCCGTACCGGGAAGTTATACCACCGCCCTGCTGCTTTTGAGGCTTTTCGATCAGGCACTGGATAATTTCATCGTCATGCCTTTTAACGAGATTATGACAGCCGTCTCAAACGGCCGGGTTGCGGCCGGTCTGATCATTCACGAATCGCGCTTCACCTATCAGGGGCTGGGGCTGCATAAGCTGCTCGATCTGGGGGAGTGGTGGGAGAGCGAGACCGGTCTGCCGATCCCGCTGGGGGGCATTGTGGCCCGGCGTTCACTGGGTGCGGAAACGATCGCAGCTGTCGAGCGCGCCCTGCGGGCCGGGGTCGAATACGCCCGTACCCATCCGGACGAGGCGGCCGGATATATCGGCGAGCACGCCCAGGAAATCAGCCCGGAAGTATGCGCCGCCCACATCGGACTGTATGTCAACGACTTCTCGGTCGAACTGGGGTATGAAGGCGAGCAGGCCATTGATTGCCTCTTGAAACAGGCAGAATATTCTGGAATAATTCCACGCTCAACAGCGAATATTTATAACATCAGGTAGGGGGGCAAGCTACATGTCAGACAAGGAGCAAAAAGAGAAATGGACCAGCTGGCTGGCGCTTTCGACCGCCATCATGGCGGTTCTGGCCGCGCTGACCACACTCTACATGGGCAAGTTTTCTTCGCGGGCCATTATGAACCAGGGGCTGGAGAGCGATCAGTGGGCCTACTATCAGGCCAAGAGCATCAAGCAGCATACCTTCGAGATCAGCAAAAACGCCCTTGATCTGCAGTACCGTTCCCAGAAGGCTCTTGCGCCCGAGGTGGCGGCTGATTACCAGAAAACCCTTTCTAAATACGGCGAAGACATCAAGCGTTATGACACCGAAAAGAAAGAGATCAAGGACAAGGCCGAAGGCATCGCCAAGGCCAAGCACAAGGCGCAGGATATGGGTGGAAACTTTGCCTATGCCCTGATCTTCCTGCAGATTGCCCTGATGCTGGCCTCGATATCAAGTCTGACCAAGCGAAAGTACCTCTGGTATATAGCGCTGGTTTGCAATTTTGGCTGGCTGTTTTTCTTCCTGGATGCCTGGCTGCTGTTTTACTGAGCAATACTGATTCTGCTTATCAGATCAAGCAGAGGCTGGGGATAGACGCCCAGCAGAATTGTGGCGGAAGTTGGTGCGGCCAGAGCGATAATCTCGTAGATAGTCAGCTTGCGGATTGTGTTTTCAGGCGCTTCAACAGATTTCATGTACAGCATCACCACTACCCGCAGATAGAAAAAAACAGCAATCAGCGCCGACAGAATACCGATCAGCGCCAGCACAGTCTCTCCCCCGTGCAGTGCTGCGCGGAACACACCGAACTTGCCGATGAAGCCGGCGGTCGGGGGTATGCCGGCCAGCGAAAACATGGCCACGGCCAGAGCCGCTCCAGCCAGCGGACTACGCTCTCCCAGACCGCGACAGGCATCAAGGGTGTCACATTCACCATCTGCTGAAAGCAGCGCCACCGCACCGAAGGCAGCCAGTCCGGCTGCCGAATATCCCGCCACATAAAAAAGTGCCGCACTTACTCCGCCAGTCGGGGCCACCACGAGAGCCAGCGCAACATATCCCATCTGGCCGATCGATGACCAGGCCAGCATGCGCTTGATATTGGTCTGCCTCAGCGCCGCCAGATTGCCGGTCAGCATCGAGAAGAGCGCCAGACACCAGATGATATCGTGAGTCCCCCGCCAGTTGGCCAGCAGCGGCAAAAGCAGGAGCAGAGCCGCCAGAGAGGCTCCCTTGGAGGCTGTCGACAGGAGCGCACTAACCGGTGCCGGCGCCCCCTGATAGACATCCGGCGTCCAGAGGTGGGCCGGCACCAGCGAAAGTTTGAAAGCCATCCCGAGCAGGATCAGGCCGGCCCCGGCCATGAAGAGCGGCTCCGGAGGTGTCGTGCATACTGCCAGCTCAGCCAGCCTGATCGTGCCGCGCGCCGTGTAGAGCAGCGCCATGCCCATCGCCAGAATAGCCGCCGACAGTGTTCCGTTCAGCAGATACTTCAGTCCGGCTTCCCCCCCCATGACCGAATCGCGCTTGATCGCGACCAGTATATAAAAGGCAAAGGTGAAGGCCTCCAGCCCCAGAAACAGCATCAGCAGGTTGTTGGCGGCGCTGGCGACCCCCATGCCGGTCAGGGCAAACAGGATCGTGGCCGGGTATTCCTCGCCGGTGATCCCGTTGCGCTTGTTATAGCCGGAGGCCAGCAGCAGGGCGATCAAACCGGCTGAATTGAGGAATACGATAAAAAAGCGTGAAAATGCAGTTATTGAAAGACCTGGCATGACCGCTGTGCAGGGGCTGGCCAGGCTCCAGAGCAGCGAGAGCATCACCAGTGAGCCGGCCAGGCAGTACAGATAGCCACCCGGCCTGATTGCGCCGGCCAGAAGGCAGATCACGCTTCCGCCGGCCAGGATAATGATGGGCATCAAGGCGTATATGTCAGCAGCAGTCATTTGTCAGCTCCGGAACAGCATATTACCTTAAGACCTTTGCCGGGGCTTGAGGCATATACAAAAGTGATGATTTTCGGAACATCAAGCCACGGTCGGACAAGATAGTCACACTTGAACGTGTAGCGAAAAGCCTTTATCCGGGACTCTGCCGGCAGGCTCAGGCTGGCCGGCAGATCGTTCAAACCCGGCCAGGCGCACTGATTCTGCCTCAGCTCCATAAAATCCGGGAGTTTGCCTTTCAACGGCATTTCAAGACGGCAGTAGTCAAAGAACAGCGCATCGTGCAGAGCATCAAGCTCGTCCGCAGCAAGCAGCGGCCCGGCCAGGCGGGCGAAAAGATCGTAAACCTGGCGGCAGGAAAAGCCGGAGAGCGCCTCGCGACCGGCCCCGCGCGCCATCCGGTCATAGATGCCCGCCAGAGGCAGCTTCTGAAGCAGGATGCTGAAGGCGGTTGCAAAACCGCCATGTTTGCGGAACAGGTCAAGTAGGCGGGCAATGGTCTCGATGCGGCAGATGTCATCATATGAGAGCCAGGGATTGCGCAGAATCGTGTAGGGGGGCGCGTTTGAGTAGTGATAATCCTCTCGATCGGCAATCTCCCGCATGGGCGACCCCTTGAGCAGTTTGAGCGGTTCAATCTGGATCTCATGCGGCTCCAGAACGGCCAGCTGCTGCAATGAAGACAGAAAACCGTCATAATCCTCGCCCGGCAGTCCCGCCACCAGATCGAGGTGCAACTCTACTTTTGTCTCGGCCTTGAGGCGCCGCACGGCAGTGAAAATCCGGGGCAGGTCGGCCGTGCGCCCCACTTTTTTCAGTACGCTCTCAGAAACGGACTGGATGCCGATTTCAAAGCGGAAAGTATTCTCCGGAACAAGCGCCAAAGTGCGCAGATTCTCCTCTGTCAGCAGGTCGGCGGCAATCTCAAAGTGAAAATGACTATTCTGATTATGCCGGAGAATGAACTCCCAGATTGCACCGGCTCGCCGGGCATCGAAATTGAAAGTGCGATCCACCAGCTTTATCTGCGATATATTATGACGCATCAGAAACAGCAGATCGCTTTGAATCCGCTCCATACTGAAACTTCGCACCGCCCCCTCCACGGATGAGAGGCAGAAAGCGCATGAAAACGGGCAGCCGCGGGAGGTTTCGTAGTAGATCAGCGGCTTGGTCAGGTCGACCAGTCCGGCCTGAAAAGGCGATGGAATCGTGTCCAGCGCCAGATGCCCCCGGTTGATCGGTCCTGAAACGATCTCCTCCTCGTCGCGGGAAAACATGTTGTCAATATCAGCCAGGGCTTCCTCCTGAAGCCTGTCGCCGTCCAGCGACTCCAACAGCCTTCGAAAGGTGACTTCGCCCTCGCCCTTGATGACGAAATCGATGGCCGGGTTGCCGTGCATCAGCTCGAAAATGCCGAAAGAGACCTCCGGCCCGCCCAGGACAATCAATGTCCGGGGGGAAATTTTCTTTATATCCGAGACGATCCTGAGGGTCTGTTCGATGTTCCAGATGTAGCAGGAAAACGCCACCAGATCGGCCTCTTCTGCCATGATCAGTTTCAATATATGTTCCCGCGGTTCATTGACGGTCCATTCGCGGATTACAATCCTGGCGCTGCTGATAGCGCGGCAGCAGGCCGCCAGGCAGGGGAGTGCCAGCGAGGCATGTGAATATCTGGAATGCAGGGTTGTGAGGAGAATTTTCATAAGATCAGTTTCTGACGTCAAAATGAAATTGTATATCGGCCTTGCCTGCTTTGAATTTCAGTATGGAACGGTTCCGACAGGTCATTCAGCTTTCCGATCACCGCCGCACCCTCTTCTCCGTTCATTATTTTCGGCTGAAAGCCGACCCTCCGGTGCAGTACGTCCAACGGCAGTATTTCAGCGGTGCGCTGCTTGTCATCCAGCCTTAAACGGATCATGGCGCTGATGTCGGCGGTCCTGCTTTTGCTGGCAAAAGTAAAGTTGCCCAGGCTGTAAAAGATGATTCCGCTCTTGTAGCGCTCAATGCCTTGCAGAACGTGGGGATGATGGCCGATGATCACATCGGCTCCGGCATCAATTGCCTGGTGGGCCGCATTGCGCTGATACGGCTGCACTGCGCTGTCTGCCTCTGTTCCCCAGTGGAAAGATACGATCACAAAGTCGGCCTGTTTGCGAGCGCTGCTTACATCGGCTTTCACCAGTTTTTCGTAGCCAGGGGCGGTGCCGGGGCGCTTCAGGCCGGCGAAAAACTCGGTCGGCTGGGTCAGGGAGTAGCCCAGAAAGGCAATCTTCCTGCCCTTGATGGTATAGAGCGCCATCTTGCGGGCTTCATCCAGGTTTTCACCGGCTCCGACCCAGGCGATGCCGGCGGCTGCCAGATGCCGCTGCGTCTCGGCCAGCGCCTTGCCGCCAAAGTCCATGCTGTGGTTGTTGGCCAGTGTCACCAGGTTGAACCCGGCCGTACGCAGAGCGGCGGCAAGTTCCGGCTCGGCCCTGAAGCGGAATTTTTTAGCCGTGAATTCTTCCCCGCCGGTTGCAATCGGAGATTCCAGGTTGGCCAGGTTGATATCAGCTGCGGCCAGCTCGGCCAGCACTCCGTCGAAAGGCAGGGCGTAGCCGCTTTTCCTGATTTGCGGCGCCCATCTGCCGGCCAGCATGACGTCACCAACGGCGTTGATGACGATCTCTTCGGCATGCAGGCCTGCCGCCTGGCCAAGCAGTAAAGACAGGGCCATAATGTGGGCAAGGATTGATTTCATGGAGCTCTTTTGCATTGACGTGTGCCGGTTCAGATGGTAGTAAATACACCTTTACTACTCAAAAATAAAGGTGTTTCCCGATGCTTGACATGAAATACATACGTGAAAATCCGGACGAAGCCGAGCGCGGTTTACGTACCCGTGGCGGCGCATCCTACCTGGAAGGTTTCCGGGAACTGGACGACCGGCGCAGGAGCCTGCTCCAGACAAACGAGACGCTCAAAGCCGAGCGCAACCGTGTATCCGACGAAATTGGACGAGTGAAGGACAAGAGCCTGGTGCAGGATCAGATTCTGCAGATGCGGGCTGTATCACAAACAATCAAGGAACAGGACGAGGAGCTGAAGCAGCTGGAAGAGAAACTGCAAAACTTTCTGCTGACGATTCCCAACCTGCCGCACTCTTCGACCCCGCTCGGAGCGTCAGAAAACGACAATGTAGTGGTAAGAAGCTGGGGAGAGCCGCAGGAGCTGTCCTTCAAGGCCAAGCCGCACTGGGATCTGGGCGAGGATCTCGGCATTCTGGACTTCGAGCGCGGCGCGAAAATCACCGGCGCCCGCTTTACACTCTACCGCGGCGCCGGCGCCCGCCTGGAAAGGGCTCTGATCAGCTTCATGCTGGATCTGCACACCGACAGGCATGGTTACCAGGAGGTGTTGCCCCCCTTCATGGTCAACCGCGAATCAATGACCGGCACCGGTCAACTCCCCAAGTTCGAGGACGATCTCTTCAAGCTGGTCGATCCCGAATTTTTCCTGATTCCAACGGCAGAGGTCCCGGTTACCAACATACACCGCGGCGAGATTCTGAAACGCTCCGACCTGCCGATCAGCTATGCCGCCTATACCCCCTGTTTCCGTCGCGAGGCCGGATCGTACGGCAAGGATACCCGCGGCCTGATCCGCCAGCACCAGTTCAACAAGGTCGAGCTGGTCAAGTTTGTCCATCCGTCAGAGTCGGATGCCGAGCTTGAGAAGTTGACCGGACACGCCGAAAAGGTGCTGCAGTTATTGGAGCTTCCCTACCGGGTCATGGCGCTTTGCAGCGGCGATATCGGCTTTTCGGCCGCCAAAACCTATGACATCGAAGTCTGGCTGCCGGGACAGAGCTGCTACCGTGAAATATCTTCATGCAGCACCTTCACCGATTTTCAGGCCCGCCGGGCTTCGATACGTTTCCGCGAGGACGAGAAAGCCAAGCCTGAATTTGTCCACACCATCAATGGTTCAGGCCTGGCAGTCGGCCGAACACTGGTAGCAGTTCTGGAGAATTACCAGCAGGAAGACGGCTCGGTTATCGTTCCTCCAGCGTTGCGGCCCTACATGGGAGGTTTGGAGCGGATTTGCTGATTTGCCTCTTACTGTTTGAATTTTTTATTTTTGTGTGTTAAAAGCAGAACCCTGTAGCACAAATACGGAGAGGTGGCCGAGTGGTTTAAGGCAGCGGTCTTGAAAACCGCCGAGGGTTACACCTCCGTGAGTTCGAATCTCACCCTCTCCGCCATAACAAAAACAAGCGGTTAGCCTTAAATGGTTAGCCGCTTTTTTTATGTCCGCATTTCTTGCACTTCATGGTTTCTTAATGTATCTTGCGAAACAGGCGCGATCGGCCGTAAGTTTGTGTACTGCACAGCGCGCCCAACAGTTTTCACAAAACGAAGGAATTCCATCATGCCCCCAACCCAGACTGAAACCCGCTTTATTGAACTGATGACGGAACTGTTCCAGCTGGATGAAGCCGAGGCCCTTGATTTCGGACTCTATCGGATAATTCGCCGCCAGAATCGTGAGATCCGTGATTTTATCGGCGAAGTTGTTACCGAAAATGGCCGGAAAGTTTTGCAGGGCGGGCGTTTATCTGCTCTCTTGGCAGAAACCTTTACAGCCGCTGATGACGAGACTACAGCGGATGATACCTATCGGATCGCCGAGCTGGAAAAAGGTCTTGGTATCAAGCCGGGTATGAACCTGCCGGAGCGTGAGGCGCTGCTGGCATCGCTGGAGAAGATACCGGCTACGGCCCAGATGGTGGCCGACTATCGCAGTCGCCTGGAAAATAGGGCCGCCGCCAAGACGGCCACAAACGATCAGGCCGAGGTGCTCAACCGGCTGTATCAGTTTTTCTCCCGCCATTACCAGGATGGAGATTTTATCGTCGAGCGCCGCTATGGCCGGGACGGCAGCCGCTACATCCGCTCAACCGGCGAGGATACCGAGTTTCACTGGGCTACCGAGGATATGTACTACATCAAGTCTGGTGATATCTTTACCGATTTCCCGGTCAAGCTGGTCAGGGGCCAGCGGCTGTTGTTCACGGTTGAGGCGGAGAGTCTGCAAAAGACTCGGGCTGAGTTGAAACCGAGCGACAAGGCTCACTACGAGCTGGACGCCGTAACACAGAGCGAGGACGGGATATTCAAGGTCAGCCTGAAGTATCTCAAAGGGGCGCAGAGCGATAAACAGAAGGATGAGATCGCCCTAGTGGCGCAGAAGGTGTCCGGCGGAGACTCCGCCGAGATCAAGCGCTGGCTGACCCATTTTATTGCCCGCAACCAGTCCGATTTCTTTATCCACAAGCGTCTGAAAGAGGCGCTGATTGAGGATCTGGACATCTTCATCAAGACCGAGGTGCTGGACGCCGATCAACTGTTGGCCGACGGTGATCTGCCCCGGCGGGTAACAAAGGTGGCGCGGATCGTGCGCCGGGTCGGGCAGCAGATTATCGACTTTCTGGCGGTGCTGGAGGACTTTCAGAAGGCGCTGTGGGAGAAGAAGAAACTGGTCTTTACGACTCGTTATGTCATCACGCTGGACCGGATTGAACGACTGGCCGGTCGGGAGTGGCTGGAGACGCATCTGGAGCGGATCGTAGAGTTGCAGCGGGAGGAATGGCGGTCGCTGGGGCTGGGGGACTTTGCCACGGCGGCCGCCTGCCGGGTGGAAATTCCGGGTGATCTTTTGACACTGGCGCGGGTTCGCTATTTGCCGCTGCCGGTGGATACGGGCAACTTTGATGAAGAGTTCAAATGGGCGCTGCTGGAGGCCGTGAGCAGAAACAACAATCTGGATGAGGCGCTGGACGGGGTGGCGATTCATTCGGACAACTGGCAGGCGCTTAACACCATGCAGGCCAGGTACCGCGAGCAGGTCAAGTGCTGCTATATTGACCCGCCGTACAATACCGGCGGCGACGGTTTCCCCTACAAAGATGCTTATCCTCATGCGTCTTGGCTGACAATGATAATCGACCGATTAGCAATCAGTCATAAGCTTCTATCCAGAAAAGGAGCAATTTTTGTAAGTATCGACGCTGTTGAACGAAACACTCTTACACAAGCGTTAGATAGAACTTATGGCACAAAGAATAGGGTGGAGGAAATCATTTGGGTGCAGAATACCACCAAAAATCAATCCCCAACTTATTCCACAAATCACGAATATGTGGAGGTATATGCCTGTGATCTGGATGCTGCCAAGGCTGATGTTGATATGTTCAGAGAGCCCAAGCCGGGAGCTGCGGAATTACTTGATCTTGTAGAAACAATTAATCCTGATTATCCCTCAATTGCAGCTATAGAATTTCAGATCAAGAAACTCTTTGATAAGCACAGGGCTGAATTTCGTGCAGAGCTTGAAGAAAAAGGGATTGACTATAATGAATCACTAGATCCATGGAAGGGATTATTTAATTCAAAATATGCAGAATATAGAACTGAAGATGGCATTTATGTAGCTGAATCTGAAGCAAGAATAAAAGGTGCAATAATAAGGGTTTGGCAGTCAGATAACTCATCTATGCCACAGGTGAAGGGGGATTCTCAAAAGGAATGTTTTAGAGATCCAGAAGATCCTGCATTTAGATTTTATAGGCCATTGCACGAAAAAACTGGATTGCCTTGCCCACCACCAAAACGTGGTTGGGCTTGGCCATACAATCCCATGAAAGGACAAACAAGTTCATTTTCTGTTTTAGCTGCTGACAAAAGAATAGTCTGGGGTGATACAGAAAAAAATGTCCCACGTGTTAAGCGGTATCTCCACGAAGTTGATACTCAAGTTTCCAAATCAGTTGTTTTAGACTACACCGACGGAGAAAAAGAGCTTACCAACCAGACTGGTAAGACTCGTAGCTTTCCTAGTCCCAAGCCGACAACCCTTATTAGTCGTTTTATCGCACAGACTACAACTCAACAAGAGTGGGTTTTGGACTTCTTTGCAGGTTCAGGAACCACTTACCAAGCGACGTTAGCGGCAGGCCATGATGACCGCAAAGCTCGTAAAATAGCGCTTATTGAAGCTGGTAAACACTTTGAGACCATTTTGATCTCTCGTGTAAAACGTTGCTCTGCGGCTTGGCACTGGAAAAATGGCAAACCAGAAAAATTGGACGGTCCCGGCCTCTTCATGCGGGTGCAGGCGCTGGAGCAGTACGAGGACACCCTGGAAAATCTGGATATTGAATCCCCCGGCGACTCTTTAACACTCCCCTTTGACGATCCGGCCTGGCGGCTGCGCTACCGTCTGGAGCAGGCCAGCCGCGCCTTGTACTGCGGAGTTGATTGTTTTAATTCTCCCTTCGGCTATACCCTGAAACGGGTGGAAGGGGGCGGCGATGCCCCGGAGCGGCCGGTTGATCTGGTGGAGAGCCTGGTTTACCTTTTGGGGCTGGAAGTCTCACGCATGCTCCGCGAACCGCAGGGAGTGGTTGTGACCGGCCGCGACCGGCGGCAGCAGACGGTGGCGGTGTTTTTTCGTGACTGTCAAACCCACCCCCACCCTAACCCTCCCCCGCGGGGGGAGGGGACATGTACTGAGCCAGGGAAGGGAGATCTCTCCGTGGAATGGCTGAAGGCCAAGCTGGCAGAATACCCCGCCGACCGGGTACTGACCAATGATCCGGCCAGTCTGACCTTTGAGGGCTGTGACCGCTTCGAGGCGATTGAGACGGTTTTTGCCGGGCAGTTCGGGAGGGTGTAAATGGCGAATAAAATCAAAAAAACAAAAATCGCCGCTGCGCCTGCCGTGCTGGCTGAACAGCCGTTATTGACCGAACTGCGCGAGCTGATTCTCTCTGCCCGTCAACGGGTGGCCCAGACCGTTAATGCTGGACTGACCACGCTCTACTGGCAGGTCGGCGACCGCATTCGCCGTGACGTTCTGAAGGAAAAACGGGCGGAATACGGAGCAGAGATTTTGCAGACACTGTCTGCAAAATTGGAAGCAGAGTTTGGGCGTGGCTTTGGGCGTCGGAATCTGTTGCGAATGATTCGTTTTGCCGAAGTTTTTCCTGACCCGGCAATTGTGTCCGCACTGCGGACACAATTGGGTTGGACCCATTTTCGAGAACTCATTGCCATCGAAAACCCCTTAAAACGTAACTTCTACACTGACATCTGCCGACTGGAAAACTGGGACACACGAACTTTGAACAAGAAAATCCAGTCCATGCTCTTTGAGCGCACGTCCCTTTCCCGTAAGCCGGAGAAGCTCATTGAAATAGAGTTGCAGGAGCTTCGCGACACCGACAAGCTGACGCCTGACCTTGTATTCCGTGATCCCTACTTTCTTGACTTCCTCGGTCTCAAGGATACTTATGCTGAAAAGGATCTGGAAGCTGCCATATTGCGCGAAATGGAGTCATTCATTCTTGAACTGGGTGTGGGTTTTGCCTTTATGGAACGGCAGAAGCGGATCATTGTGGATGGCATCGACCATTATATTGATCTCCTGTTTTACCACCGAAATCTACGGCGTCTCGTTGTTGTCGAGCTGAAGATAGGTGATTTCAAGGCGGCGCATAAAGGTCAGATGGAACTGTACCTGGGGTGGCTGAACCGGTACGAAAGAAAACCGGGTGAAGAGTCTCCCATTGGCCTGATTTTGTGTGCCGGAAAACGGCACGAGACCGTGGAATTGCTCGATCTTGAACGAAGCGGTATTCAGGTTTCGTCATATTGGACGGAAGCTCTGCCAAAAGCTGAAATGGAACGCAAACTTCATGAAGCGGTGATTCTGGCCCGTGCGCGGCTGGAAGGGCGGGCGTCATGAGCAAAGCAAAACAATCCGGTCATTCCCGTCTGAAGGCGGCGCTGGTGCTGCGGGACGCGCTGGCTTTTGAGCTGGGGATTGATCTCGCAAAAGCCATGCGGCAGCTGGCCGTAGCCGAAGAGACTTTGGGCGCACGGCAGGCGCTGGACGAGGGGCATTTCCTGGCGGCGCTGATCTCAGTTTGCACGGGTGACCTTGACCAGATTACCCGTTTCGATGCTTCGGTGCGTACCGCCTGCGCTCAGGTCCGCCTGGCGCCGCGCTACGCCCAGTATCTGGCGCTGCTGCTGTTTGTCTGCTGGCTGGAAGCGCAGCGGATGGATGCAGACGCGCTGCTCTGCCGTCTGAACGAATGGCTGGATGCCCACACGCCCAAGGGAGAAACGCTGGAACCGTTTATTGAGGCGGAGTTACAGTGCGCCGCGTTCTGGATGGCGACGGCGGCGGGCAAGACTCATGTGCTGCATGCCTGTTTGGCGCTGTTGTTCAGGCATCATACCTGGGACAGGATTCTGCTGGTGACCCCTTCCGAAGCGCTGACCAGGCAGCATGCTGACAAGCTGCGCGAGGTCGGCCACTGGGAGGTGTTCGCCTATCCGCAGGATGGCGATCAGTCCGCCCTGGGGCGTTTGTCGCCCGACACGGTGATCGTTCTTGATATCAACAAGCTGTCTGACGCGAAAAAAGGCGAGGGTGTCACGGTCCCGATGACTGTTTTCGAGGATGGCCGCAATCTGGTTTTTGTCGATGAGGGGCACAAGGGGCAGAAATCGGAGGAAAGCGTCTGGAAGCGCCTGCAACAGGACCTGGCGGGGATTGATGCCGTTCAGCCGCGTCATCGCGGCATGCTGATCGAGTTTTCGGCTACCTTCGGTCAGGTGGCGGAAAAGGAGCATGCCTTTGGGCGCTACGCCAAATCGGTGATCTTTGACTACGCCTATGATCGTTTCCATGCCGATCTGTACGGCAAGGATTTCTGGCATGTCAAGCTGGATGCGCGGGGCGAGGCCGATCAGGCGGTGCGTCAACAGACCATGACAGCTGCCCTGCTGTCGTTCTGGCATCAGGTTGATTGCTATCGCAGCGGCGTGGCCCAGCAGCAGGCTGTAGACCTGGGATTGAAGGTGGCAGCGCCGTTGTGGGTGCTGCTGGGACTTTCGGTTATCGGCGGCAGCAACAAGAGCGACAAGGAACAGACCTCCGATGTCATTGATGTCTTGCGCTTTGTTGCCGAGGTTGTGCAACGCCGGGAGCGGTTGACCGCCTGGCTGGGTGATGTTCTGGAGGGGGTCGTTGTCGGTTGTGATCTGCTGCCGCGCGAGGTTCGCGCTGCTGTTGAGGGTAAAAACACGGAGGAACTGGCGCACCGGATCTTGTCTGATATTTTTGCCTGGCAGCCTGGCGACAAGCCGGTGCTGCGTCTCTTGAAAACTGCAACAGGAGAGCTGGGTATCGGTCTGCGCCGCGGCGACCATGTTCATTATTTCGGTGTGGTGAACGTGGGGGACGCCGGTGGTCTGAAAAAGGCGCTTGAAGGCGCAAACCTGGCGGTGGAAGATGATGCGCTGGCACCATCACTTTTTGACGATCTCGGCCGCAATGATTCCGGTGTCAATATCCTGATCGGTTCCCGCCGTTTTGCCGAGGGGTGGGACAATTACCGTGCGGCCAGTCTGACACTGCTCCGTCTCGGTCAGGGCGAAGGATCGCTGATTATCCAGATGTTCGGCCGGGTGGTGCGTTTTGCCGGAAAAAATGGCAACGGCAAGCGTATCGCCAAGCCACCTGCTTCTCTTAAACCACTGCAAACTGCCTATCTTTTCGGCCTGCGTTCCGCCTATCTGGAAACCTTTCTGAATGATTTGCATGCCAACGGAGTCCCGGTATCCACACAAGTAGACTGCCCGACATTCCTGAATCTTCCGCTGCCAACTCCGTTGAAATCTGTCAGGGCTATTGCACCGGAAAAAATAGATTTTATTGTTGAGGCCAAAGGGGCGAACTGGCTGCCCAGACTCACCAGGGTGAAGCTGTCACTGGCCGCATCGGTGACAACAGCCGGTCTCACGCGGGACGGCGTGACTTTGACCAAAGGGGTGGCAGGGGAAGATGTTACGACGCTGTTCCGGCAACAACTGGTTGTTATTGATCCTGATGCAGTATATCGGGATATGCTGGAGATGAAGCGCACAATGCGGTGGTGGAACTTTGCCTTTGATCGTGAGGCGGTGCGGGCGGCGCTGGAAAGTAACCGTTACGAAATCTTCGGCCTGCCGTCAGCCATGAGGATTGCAGGAGAAGCCGATCTGGCACGGCTTCAGCGCCTGGCTTCGTCAATTGTCCGGCGGTTGTTTGAAAGCGCCTATCGTAAAGAGGAAAACCGGAGAAACCGCAACGCGCGGATTGAAGCGCAGCAGAGCGGGATTCCCGAAGAATATTACAAGGACTTTGATTATGCCGCTGAAACTTAAGAAAAACCAGGTGCAGCTCGGTCTGTTCGGCGCTTCACCGGAGTGCCCGGATATCAGAAATCTCCCCTGTATTGTTGACCCGCAAGGGAAAATAGAGGTATGGGCGCCGGGGAGCGTGTATCAACCACTGCTGCTGACTCCCGGAGGCGGTGTCAGCGCCGGTCCCGGAGCACTGGATGAGAACGAAGAGCGCTTCGTACGCCATCTGATCAAACGGCTCTATCCTACCGGCGATCATCCCAAGAGCGAGAAAACTCCGCTGATCTGGCAGGGGAGAGAAGTCTGGTTCAAGCGCAATATTGAAAAGGACCCTCACTCATTCCGCTTGCGGGTGGATGATTCTGACTGGTTCTATCCCGATTTTATCATCTGGATTCTGGACCGGAAAACCAGAACCCAGACCTTTGGTTTTGTTGATCCAAAGGGGCTGGCTATCGGTGCGGCAGGAGGCTGGTCTGATTTCAAGATAGTATCCACGATATACATGCCGCATGTTGTAGATTTGCAGCTTGGCGAACAGGGCGAATCCTTGGAGTATGAAGGTGAGGAGTGGACCTTTCGCGTACGCGGGGTGATGCTCTCCACCTCAAGCCTTGAAAGTCTTACGGCTCACGCCAAGTTCAAGGTGCGAAACGAAACAGGAAATGGCGTAGCTCCGACAGAAGATGATTTCAGGCGCGCCCGGATCGTCTTTCAGAGAAACGATGTAGGTTATATCGATTCCGTCCTTGATCTGCTCATGCAAGATACGGAAATGGACAGGATTGTTGCGGCGGCCGCTCGTCTGCATCACGCCCCTGACTCATTTGAGTACGATGACGAAGTGAGTTATGATCTGGCGCTTCGTCTGGACGAATCCGAGCAATCTGAAACGGACTTTGTCGGATCTTTGCTGGAGGATTACCTGAAGCCGGACGGCGCCGGCAAGCTGGGGGGCTGCGTCCAGCGCCGCAGACGAGGGTATTTGCTGGATTATGCCAAAGAAGGGGTGCTGGGCCTGGGGGCGGAAAAGGCCAGCTCCGTACGGGATAATCCCAACCCATGCGAAGAGTTGTGGAAGAGGAAACTGGCGCCACGAATTACAAATCGTTGACGGTTGTGGCATGTCATTAATAAATTTTGCTTGACTGATCTTATTATAGTGGTATGTCCTATGCTCCAAGTTAGTCTTCAACTTGATTGAAGACTTTGCGGCCTTTAACACCCTGATCAAAAGGGGAGTGCCAATGTCTTACGAAAATCCGTCTTCCCCTATCGACGACTCCCCCCAGCGTTTTCTGCGCCTGTTCCACGGTATGGCCATCCTTACATCTTTTGTCATTCTTACCGTTGCCTGTTTCATCATAATCAGTCACAGCAACAACAACATGCTGCTGGAGGCCGAACGCACCGCGACAAAAATCTCCGAGTCGCTTGTCGAAGAGGAAATGGAAACAATCAGGTTTGCCAGTCAGGAAGGCCGCCGTACTTTGATCGTCAGACCCGAGGATATCAAGCCTCTCGACCTGCGCTTGAGGATGTTCCTGCAGCCCTTCGATATCCTGAAGATCAAGATCTACAATTCAGACAGGATGATAATATTCTGTACCGACGAGGCCCTGATAGGGAAAAAAGACCTGGCCAACGCCAGCCTGCTGAGTGCGCTGGAGGGGAAGTCAATCTCCGAGATAAAACAGAAGAAAAGTGTCCTCGACCTGTATGAAGAGCAGCGTTTTGATGTTGATATGGTGGAAAGTTATATTCCGGTTATTGATACTGACAAACAGGTTGCCGGGGTGTTTGAAATCTACATCGATATCAGCAAGGCAAAACAGAAATTTGTGAATAACATTGCTCTTTCAATCGGTTATCTTGTGGCAGTGCTTGCTCTGGTAAACGGACTGCACTATCTGCTGATTCGTAAAGAGACCGAACAGCTTAACAATACCCAGCAACAGCTGAAACAGATGGCGATAACAGATCCATTAACCGGAATGCATAACCGCCGCTATGTCATCAAACGCCTGGAAGACGAGTTTGCCAAATTGAGCCGCCAGAAGGAAAAAATTTATGGCGACGGCATCGGCTGCATCATGATAGATGTGGACGATTTCAAACAGGTTAATGACGAATATGGTCATTTCGTCGGTGACGACGTGCTCTGTGAAGTGGCGCGACGGATTACCATTGCGGTTCGTCAGTATGATATTCCGGGGCGCTTCGGCGGGGAAGAGTTCATTGTGGTGCTTCCCAATGTTTCCAGCGCCGAGGTTCTGCCGGTTGCGGAAAGAATACGCACCCAGATCAATGCCGAGCCGTTCCGGGTTGATGGTGCTTCAAAAGAGATCCACGTCAGTATGGGAATCGCCTGGTCGGATGAAAAAGATGGCGCAATTGGAATGGAGCAGCTTCTGAAGATCTCCGACGACAGACTGTATGTTGCCAAAGAACGCGGTAAAAACACGATTATCGGTATGGACAGCTGAATAACAGCCGCAGCCGCTCGAAAGGATCCGGTACACACAAATGCAGGTGCCAATTGAAACCGGCTATATCAAGCTCGACAGTTTTTTAAAAATGATCAATGCCGTTGGTTCCGGCGGTGAGGCCAAACTGGTCATATCGGAAGGGTACGTTTTGGTTAACGGGAGTGCTGAAATACGCCGGGGCCGAAAACTGTATCCTGGTGACCGGGTCAGGTTCCAGGCCAGTGAGTATGAAGTCAAAGCCGCCTGAAGAAGCGGATTCAAAGGGATTTTCGGCTCTCTGAACCCAGTAAAGCAATCAGGTTTGCCCCCCATCTTGTTCCCCCTTCCTCAAATAATTTGACTTATCCGGCAGTTTAAAATTAGAATGACAGGCTTAATTGAGCCAATTTCTTCGCTTGCGAGCGTGCTTGGGAGACACACCATGAATACCAGATTTCTTGATGCCTGTTGGGGAAAACCAGTTGATCGCACTCCAGTCTGGCTGATGCGTCAGGCCGGACGTTATCTGCCGGAATATATGGCAGTGCGCTCGAAATGCACTTTTCTGGAGCTGTGCAAAACTCCGGAGCTGGCGGCTGAAGTTACCATTCAGCCGGTTGATATCCTTGGCGTAGACGCGGCCATCATGTTCTCGGATATCCTGACACCGGTCGAACCGATGGGCATGAAGCTGGATTTTGTGCCCGGCCCGGTCTTCGAGAGTCCCATCCGCAGTATGGCTGATGTCGAAAAACTGCGGATCCCCGAGATGGAGCAGGATGTCCCCTATGTCCTTGAAACACTCAGGATCCTGAGGCGCGAGCTGGCCTCCAAGGTGCCGCTGATCGGGTTCGGTGGAGCGCCCTTCACTCTGGCCTGCTACATGGTGGAAGGGAAAGGGTCCAAGGATTTCGCCCAGATCAAGCGCATGATGTACTCTGCTCCCGACATCTACGCGGCCCTGATGGAAAAAATCACCATGATGAGCATCGAATATCTGAACGCCCAGATCAAGGCTGGAGCCCAGTGCATCCAGATCTTTGATACCTGGGGCGGCATTCTGTCGCCGGCCGATTACGAGCGCTATGTGCTGCCCTACACCACCCAGCTGATCAACGGTCTGAACCGTATGACAACGCCGGTTATTCATTTCGTAAAAGGCGCAGGAACCATGCTGGATACCGTTAAGAAGGCGGGTGGCGATGTAATGGGGCTGGACTGGCATGTAAATCTGGGGGCGGCCCGCGACGTGCTGGGTCCGCAGATGGCGGTGCAGGGCAATCTCGATCCGACCGTGCTGTATGCCACCAAAGAGATCATCGAGCGCGAGGTCAAACGGGTTCTGGATGAAAATGCCGGTCGTCCCGGCCACATCTTCAACCTGGGGCACGGGATACTGCCGACTGTTCCGCCCGAGAATGCGATCTTCATGGTTGAGTGCGTACATCGGCTGTCACAAAAATAATTAAAAATCCACCACGGAGACACGGAGACACAGAGGAAACACGGAAAAAATAAGAGCAACAATCTATAAGGAAAGGTTATAACCAATCAATTTATTTATTTTTCTCAGTGTCTCCGTGACTCCGTGGTGAACGCTTTTCAAGGGGTTCTATTTTGTTCGTATCGCTTAAAAATATCGTAATATTCGTTACCGACCTGGCCAAAGCCAGAACGTTCTACGCCGAGCTGCTCGGCCTTCCGGTGGCCGGTCAGAGCGAGATGTTGATCGAATTTTTCCCGGGCGCGGCGACTACCCTGGGGGTCTCGCTGGCGCTGCACGAAGAGGCCCGCCGTCTTGTCGGAAGGCATACCGGCATTACTCTCAAAGTGGAAAAGATCGCAGAGCTATGTGAAACATTAAAGAACGGCGGCGCAAGTTTTGCTGAACCGCTTGAGTCAAGTCCCTGGGGCAAGATGGCGGTTGTAAAGGATTTTGACGGCAATATGATTGCACTGGTAGATCGCTGATGCAGGTTGTTACCCGTGAACTGCTCGCTCAGATAACGTCCGAAGCGTTGCAGTCGCCCAGGCTGCGCAAAAATCACAACATACATGCTTCTGACCAATCTCGCTGCCATCGTCTGCTGAACGCCATCGAGCCCGCCTCTTATATCCGTCCGCACCGCCATCTTGATCCTGAAAAGGACGAGGGTTTCATCCTGATGAAGGGCAGGCTTGGAGTTGTCTTGTTTGCAGATAACGGCGTCGTAACTGAAACCGTACTGCTCTCACAGGCCAGTGGCAACCTGGCGGCTGACGTGCCGCATGGCGTCTATCACACTGCCATCAGCCTGGAAACCGGCACCCTGTTCTACGAGAGCAAGGCCGGACCGTATCTGCCGCTGACGGTGGATGAGGCCGCTTTCTGGGCGCCTGCTGAAGGTGACCCGGTGGCGTGTGTCTATCTTGAACAGCTGCGGACACTTTTCGACCAGGATGTCTGAGAGGCTTTCCGCTCTTTTTCTGATGCTGGCGCTGGCTTGTTCCGCCTCTGTCTGCGGCGCTGCAAGCCCTCCAAAAATGAGGCCTTACAGCGGGATTGGCGTCGTACTGCTGCATTCCGGTTCGGACAGGATGGAACCGGTTCTTCTGTACGAGGAACCCGGCATTTTCAGGCGCGGCGAGTTGGGCGCCGACAGCACTGGAAACGAGTGGATTTTTGGTGATCAGGACGGGCGGATCCAGCTGATTGCAACGGCTCGCAAGGGGAGTTGGCTGAAGGTCTGTTACGACGATGCCGGCAGAGAAGCCTGGATCGATGCAAAACGCCGGGTGACGCTTATGCCCTGGGACCAGTTTTTAAAAGGGCGGGTCGGCCGACTTCTGCCGGGACTTCGCAAACAGTACTACCAGCTTTACCGGCAGCCTGACCGGGAACCGCTGTCGGCATTAACTGCGGTACAGACCTTTAAGGTGCTTAGGCTGGAGAACGACTGGGCAATGGTAATGCCGGATCAGAACACCATCGGCTGGCTGCGCTGGCGCGATGAGGATGGCCGGCTGCTGATGGGAACCGGATCTGGACGCAAACAATAATAATCATTTAAGTGGAGGGAAACAATGAGAGTTGAGCTGGTGCCGCCCGGAACAGGCGAACTGACTTACGAAATCAGGAATATCGTTAATGTAGCCGAAAAACTGCAGAAACATGGC
Source organism: Deltaproteobacteria bacterium (assembly GCA_016219145.1). GTDB lineage: Bacteria > Desulfobacterota > Desulfuromonadia > Geobacterales > Pseudopelobacteraceae > JACRCG01. Next base: position 22,081 of record JACRCG010000108.1, read on the forward strand.
ATCAAGATCAACTGGGAAAATATCGGTGATCCGATCGTCAAGGGCGAGGTGATTCCGGACTGGATGAAGGAGATTGTTGCCAAAGCTGTAATGGATAACCACACCTGGGGCTACTGCCACACCCGCGGAGTACTGGAGACCAGAGAGTTTATCTGCGATACCACCAACAGCCGCGGCGGGGCACAGATCACACCGGATGACATCATCTTCTTTAACGGCCTGGGTGACGCCATAGCCAAGATTTACGGTTGTCTGCGTCCGGAGGCTCGCGTTCTGATGCCGTCACCTTCGTACACGACCCACACCCTGGGAGAGATCGGCCACGCGCACTCGGCGCCCTCTCTGTTCCGCCTGAAGCCGGAGGACAAGTGGCACCCCGACATGGAAGATCTCAAAAACCATGTCCGCTACAACCCCAATATCTGCGCCATCATGATCATCAACCCCGATAATCCGACCGGCATGGTTTACACGAAGGAGATGCTTGAGGAGATCGTGGCGGTGGCCCGAGAGAATGACCTGTTCATCATCGCTGACGAGGTCTACACCAATATCGTTTACAACGGTGAAAAGACGGTTCCGATCAGCGATGTGATCGGCGATGTACCGGCCATTTCCATGAAGGGCATTTCGAAAGAGTTCCCCTGGCCCGGATCACGCTGCGGCTGGATCGAGGTTTACAATGGTCACAAGGACGAACAGTTCCGAAAATATGTCAACCTGATCCTGACCGGCAAGATGAACGAAGTCTGCTCGACTACCCTGCCGCAGGCGGTCATACCGGCGATTGCCCGTCACCCCGAATACGCGGGCTACCTGACACAACGCATCGCCAGTTACGAAAAGATGAGCAACATCACTTATGATTTCCTCAGCAAGGTGCCGTCCTTGCAGGTCAACCGCACCAACGGCGCTTTCTACATGGCGGTGGCTTTCAAGGACGGTCTCCTGAACAACCGCCAGTCGATCCCGATTGCCAACGCCGAGGTGAAAGAGCTTGTCAACGGCCTTGTCTCGGCGCCGGGCGTGTCACCCGACAAGCGTTTTGTCTATCACATCCTGGCCGCAACCGGGATCTGCGTCGTGCCGCTCTCCTCATTTTCCACGCCGCTGCAAGGTTTCCGCGTGACACTACTGGAGAAGGACGAAAACGAATGCCGCCGGATTTACAGCACCCTGGCCGAGAAGATCGGGGAGTACCTGGGGTCGTAATTACCGTTTTAAAAACTTTCAAGCAAAAAAAGGGGAAAGGCGTATGCCTCTCCCCTTTTTTTGTACTCTACCAAAAAACCGAATCAGGCCTTCTTGTCGCCATCCTCGCTCTTGGGTTTGATTTCAATCTCGTCCTTGCCCTCCGAAGCCTTTTTGAAGTTGCGGATGCTCTTGCCAAGCGCGCCTCCAATTTCCGGAAGCTTTCCCGCTCCAAAAACAACCAGTACGATTACCAGTATGATGATAAGTTCGGGCATTCCAAAACCAAACATTGTGTCCTCCGGGCAACATATTTAAATTTCAGCGACACTATCGCATTGACAGAAAAAAATCAAGCCCCGTGGAATTGCAATCAACAGCAAAACTCTTTGCCGGGTCGGCGAAAAGAATAGGGAGCCTGAAACCTGGATATTTGAAGTTTTCTGATACGTTGACACTGCCGGGGCGGCATGTTACAAGCTCAGCACAAATACAAACAGGCGTAACAGGCCGTATAAAGGGGCTTTCAATTATGAAGTGGCATTCAGCGCTGTTTCTTTCACTACTTTTTACAGCCGGAGTTGCAGCTGCGGCTGATATGGAGATAACATCATTTCAGACCGGCAA
>JACRCG010000121.1 GCA_016219145.1 Deltaproteobacteria bacterium
CCGGAATGACGCCGCCGCCAAAAACCTTGATGTCGCCGGCCCCTTTTTCACTGAAAAGCTGGGTGACGCGCGGCAGCAGGGTGTTGTGAGCGCCGGAGAGGATCGAAAGCCCTACGCAATCAACATCCTCCTGGATGGCTGCGGCGACTATCTGCTCCGGCGTCTGATGCAGGCCGGTGTAGATGACTTCGAAACCGGCATCGCGAAAAGCTCTGGCAATAATCTTTGCACCGCGATCATGGCCGTCCAGGCCCGGTTTTCCGACAAGTACGCGTAATGTTCTTTCTGACATGGTTAATTACCTCCGGTATGTTAGTGGTTAAACTGATTTCAGTTTGTGTCTACGAATTCGCAAAAAGCTCCAGATGGCAGGCGTGCGAAATTTAAGGAGCGAGACGTACCCTTGCGGTACGTTGCAGCGACGAAAACGAGCACAACGAACCAGATGGACTTTTTCCGGATTCGTACTCTACATTTCTATGCCACTGCGCGCAGGTACTCCCGCCTTATAATAATGCTTGATTTCCCGCATCTCGGTCACCAGATCAGCCGCCTCGATCACGCGCTCATCGGCGTTACGCCCGGTCAGCACCAGTTCGACCCGTTCCGGTTTGAGAGTGATCAGTTCCAGCACCTGCTCGACGTCGATCAGCCCAAAGCCGACCGCGCCGTTGATCTCGTCGCAGATGAAGATGTCATAGTCGCCCGAAGCAAGCAGGGCTTTGGCCTTGAGCAGGGCCTCCTGTGCGACGCAGCGGTCATCGGTGATATCTTTGGTGTTGACCCAGCCAGGCCTTCCGGTCTGGATGATCGTCAGTAAAGGGGCCAGTTTTTCGGCGAGCAGATGCTCTCCGTACGGGCCGCCCCCTTTGATGAACTGAAAAACGCAGACTTTGAGGCCCCGCCCGACGGCGCGCAGCGCCAGCCCTAAAGAAGCGGTTGTCTTCCCCTTGACGTTTCCGGTGTAAACCTGAGTGCAACCACGCTCCAGTGCCATCTATTCCCCTTTGAACCCCGGCTGGCGTTTGTCCAGAAAAGCCTGCATCCCCTCGCGCTGGTCGTAGCTGGCAAAGCAGAGCGCAAAGGCGTTTCTTTCCAGCAGGCAGGCGGTTTGCAAATCTATGTCGTAACCGGCGTTGATCACCTCTCCGCCGATTCTGATCGCATTCGGGCTGCGACTGCAGATCAGAGTCATCAGCCTGACCGCCTCGCTCATCAGGTCTTTGGCGGCGTACAGCCGATTGATGAGCTTGATTCGAAACGCTTCCCCGGCAGTGATCATCTCACCGCTGTAGATCATCTCTTTTGCCCTGGATTTACCGACCAGGCGCGCCAGACGCTGCGTGCCGCCGCAAAAGGGGATCTGTCCGGCCGCTATGCCGGGCAGGCCGAAACTCGCCGTATCCGAAGCAACGATAAAATCACAGGCCAGCGCAAGTTCAAGCCCCAGGCCCGAGCATACGCCCCCCACTGCAGCTATGCAGGGTCTGCCGGTTTTCTCCAGACTGAACATGACCTGCTGCCCAAGGCTGGCCAGCTCCGAAGCTTGAATATGAGACAGCGCCGTTCCGGCAGCCGTCCGGCAAAAGCCTTCCCCGGAACCGGTGATAATGATGCCCTTGATGTCACTGCTGGCTGCAATAGCCGCTATCTGCCGCTGAAGCGCCTCCAGAACCTGGCGAGCCTCGGCAGCGCTGCTGCCGGGAATGATCACAACGGAAATACCGTTCTCAGCTTTATCTGTTTTACATAATCTTTCCGGCAAGGATGTCACCCTGTTTTTTAGCTGGAGTAAAATTATACGGCCAGACTATAGCAATTCAGCCCCTTACGGTCAAGAAAAGCTTTGGAATTTATTATCGACAGTAAAATCTTGCCGATTGCAACTTTATGACTATACTACACCGAAAAGAGCATTCATTCTGCATCCGGGAGCCGCCACAATGAACCTTTCAGCCGCCATCCGACGTACCGCCAGAGCCGCCAGCAATACCGCAGAGCAGAACGCAGCCTGGCTTCAGCAGCATATGAGCCCCTATTTCTTCCAGGCCATGGCTGACGAGGAAGAAGCTTTGATGCTGCTGGCGCGCGAGATGAACCAGCTGGAACGTAACCGCTATCTGGTTCTGGCCGATCGCAAAAAGAGACTCATGATTGCCTGCCTCAACCGCCCCGGCTCGCTGTACGATACCCTGCGCCGGGTTGGCGAACGGGAGATTTCCTATGCCATGTTCTCACATTCGAATGCCGACATGCCGGCTATTCAAGGAGAGCTGGAGATACAGCGCTTCGAGTTTGACCGCCGCCAGAACCACGAGATACACTTAAACCAGGAGGTGACAATCCCGGCGCCGCTGCTCAGAAAAGTGCGGGCCGAACTGCGCTCTTCCTTCCCGGAATTTGATTTGAAGAAGCTTGACCGTCTCCTCAAAATCCTCTGGCTTAACAATGAAAATTACATCCGCATGTCGCCGGCTTCACGCGTCGCATATCTGGTCTGGCTGTTTGAAAGGGGCAACGCCGCCGGCGGCCTGTTTCTGGACATTTCACAGGTGGAGCGCGAGGGGCGCAGGGAGACCAGGGTTCTGTTTGCGGTCGGCAATCCCCCCAGAGATGAGTTCCTGCTGCAGGTTCTGGAGGTATTCAACCGGCTGAATGTCGGCATCCGCCGGGCTTATTGCCAGACTATCTCAAACGGTATCCATCCTTATTTTCTGGGAGCGTTCTTTGTCATAAGCAGAGATGGTCAGGATATCTCTCCCGGAAGCGAGCTGGCAGCCCACCTGAAGCGTGAACTCTGTACCACCCAGATTATTGCGACCTCTTCACCGGCCTATTCGGAATACGTCGCCAAAGGGATGCTCTCCGGAGAAGACGGCGCACTGATCGATGCATTCATAGCTTTTTGCCATACCAGCCTGGCACACGGGCAGCCGGACCGTTTCGGCCTGGAGGATGTCCAGACCGCATTTTATGATCATCCGGAGATGGCCCAGGTAATGCTACGGCTGTTCCGGCTGCGATTTGATCCTGACCTGGCGGAACGCGCCGGCCTGTATGAGGCGGCGCTGGCCGAAGCCCGTGATGCCGTGGAGGGCTACAATACCGGACATCGCTGGCTGGATGATATCCGGCGCGCTGTCTACCGCTGCTGCCTTTTGCTGGTCACGCATACCCTGAAAACAAACCTGTTCGTGGTTGAAAAACAGGCGTTGGCATTCCGGCTTGATCCGGGCTATCTGCGCCTTCTGGGGCACGAATTCACATCCGACCTGCCGGAATCGCTCCCTTTCCGGATAACATTTTTCTTCAGCCGCTTCGGCGCCGGTTATCACATCGGTTTTTCAGACATCGCCAGAGGTGGATGGCGCACCGTCATCGCCCGCAGCGCAGATGATTACATCACTTCAACCAACACCCTGTTCCGGGAAGTCTACGTTTTGGCCCATACCCAGCACCTGAAGAACAAGGATATCTATGAGGGCGGCTCCAAGATGGCGCTGGTGCTGAACGCCTCCGATCTTGCACAGTCCGGTGTCGAAGATGAAAATTGCCGGCTCTACAAATTGCAGTACGGCATCGCCAATGCATTTCTGGATATCTTCGTGACCGACAACGGCCTGGCCCGCGACCGGCGCATCGTCGATTACTACGGCGATGACGAGCCGATCGAAATCGGCCCGGACGAGAATATGCACGACGGCATGATCGAATCCATCGCCGCTCTTTCCAAAAAACGTGGCTACATCCTGGGCGTCGGAATCATGTCCAGCAAGCGTTTCGGGATCAACCACAAGGAGTATGGCGTAACATCCACCGGCGTGGTGACTTTTGCCGAAATCACCATGGTCGACATACTCGGCACAAATATCGCCAAAGACGCTTTCTCGCTCAAGATGACCGGCGGACCGAACGGCGACGTGGCCGGCAACTGCCTGCGGATCATGCTGGAGCGCTGCCCGGCCGTGCAGGTCAGGCTGATTCTGGACGGAACCGCTGCGCTGTTTGATCCTGACGGCATCAGCCATGACGGATTACGTCGCATCATATTATCTCACGATCTGGATATTTTCGATCCAGCCTGCCTGCAAGAAGGGGGCTTCATAATCTACCGCACCGGCCGTCGCATGGAAGGGCTCAAGGAATCACATCGCAAGATCAGCCGCATTGCCGGAAAGCTGGTGGAAGAATGGCTGGATATTGATGATTTCTACAGGCTCTACAACAGCCTCGTCTTTACGGTCAAGGCTGATCTTTTCATCCCGGCCGGTGGCCGGCCCGAGACCATTGACGTTCAGAACTGGCGGCAGTTTCTGGATGAAAATGGCGCTCCTTCATCAAAAGTAATCGTAGAAGGGGCCAACTCCTTCATCACCCCGGAGGCCAGGCTGCAACTGCAAAAGAGCGGCGTTGTGATCATGCGCGACGCCTCGGCCAACAAATGCGGCGTCATCTCATCCTCATACGAGATCATTGCCAATCTGCTGCTCAGCGAGTCGGAATTCCTGGAGCACAAGGAGCGTTATGTCGGCGATGTCCTCTCAATCCTCAAGACACGGGCTGCCGATGAAGCCGCCCTGATCCTGCGCAGACGAAAGGAGTCCGGCAACACGCTGCTCTGTTCCGAAATTTCGGAGACGGTCAGTCAGAACATCAACAGCCTCTATTCGCGCCTGTTCGATTTTTTCACAGCCCGGCCGGAGTTGTGCCTGCGCCCCCCTTTCCGTCAGGCGGTAATCAACCATCTGCCGCGCATGCTGCGGGAAACTGCCGCTTTCCGGCAGCGGATCAAAAAGCTGCCCAGCAAGTACCTGTGCGCCATTCTGGCCGCCGAAATAGGTTCCTCGCTGGTCTACACCGGCAGCAGAGACGCGGATTTCGAGGATATGGTCAGGCGGCACCTGGCGCGCGTGCTGTAAGTTTTTGCTTTTATTCCCTTAGCCAGCTATGTTAGAAGAGAACGTGTATACACCCTCATAAATTCGAACAATAAGGAGTCCGTAATGTGCAAGAGTAATAATGCCGGTGCGGCTGTAATATCCTTTGTTTCCGGTGCGGTGATCGGCGTGGCGGCCGCTCTGCTTCTGGCCCCGGCACCCGGAAACGAGATGCGCGCCAAACTGTCCGGGCTTGGTGAAAGCGCCGCCGAGCGGATGAAGCGTCTTGCCCGCGAAGCCAAGTTCAAGGTAACTCCCAAGTCCAAGGGGGGCGATTATGAGTATGACGGCGGAGACGCCTGGATCTGATCGACCTCGTCCGATGGAACTGAAATACGGCTCAACAGCATTTAACCTCGATCTCCCGCCGGACCGTCTGGCGGGAGTAATTGTGCCGACGCTGCACCCCTCCCCGGAATTTCCCGAAGATATTATTCGCCGAGCCCTTGATACCTGCCAGTCACATTTCTGCTCCTTCAAAGCCGGAGAAAAGGTTGTCATCGTAACCTCTGACATCACCCGCTATACCGGCAGTGAGATCTATCTGCCGCTGCTGGTCGAGCGGCTGAACGACTGCGGCATCCCCGACCGCGATATCGAGATTCTGATCGCTCTGGGAATCCATCGCAAGCAGACCGACCATGAGCACCAGAAGATCCTCGGCCCGCTCTACGGCAGGCTGCGCGTGATTGACCACGACTGTGACGACCATGATCAACTGACAACTATCGGCACCACTTCCAACGGCATCCGGGTCAGCATCAACCGCCGGGCGGCCCTGGCCGATCGCCTGATTCTGACCGGCACGATCAGCTTTCACTATTTCGCCGGTTTCGGCGGCGGACGCAAAAGCGTTCTGCCCGGCATCGCCAGCCGTCAGGCCTGCATGGCCAGCCATTTTACGGTGCTGAACCCCGGCAACGGCAGCGGCAAGAATCCGCTGGCAACCACCGGTAACCTGGTGGGGAATCCTGTTCATCAGGCCATGCTTGAAGGGTGCGCGATGGCCGAACCGGATTTTATCCTTAACACGGTGCTGACTCCGGACAAGCAGATCATGGCCGCCTTTGCCGGGGATTGGCGGCAGGCGCACGAAGAGGGCTGCCGTTTCTATTCAGAGCGATTCGCCTTTCCGCTTCAACAAAAGGCCGATCTGGTGATCGCATCCTGCGGCGGCTTCCCCAAGGACATCAACCTGATTCAGGCCCACAAATCAATGGAGTATGCCTCTCAGGCGATCAAGGACAGCGGAGTAATGATCCTTTTGGCCGAGTGCCGTGACGGCTTTGGCAACGCCACTTTTTTTAACTGGTTTCGCCACAAGCAACTGGAAGAGTTTGAAGCGGCGCTGCGCGAGCAGTACGAAATCAACGGCCAGACCGCCTACTCGACACTGCAAAAAGCCCAGCGCTTCCGCATCATCCTGGTATCGCAGTTTCCCGAGCGGCAGGTCGAGGAGATGGGAATGATCCCGGCCCGCACGCTGGACAGCGCCATGAACCTTGCTCTTCCGATGCTTCCTTCCGACTGGCAGGCATATCTTATGCCGGAGGCTGGCAGTGTTTTGCCGGTGGCAGAGGCGTATGCAGCTAACCAGCATGCAAAACAGTAGAGGGTCAGGCACTGAAAAATAAAGTATCAGGTCTGAGTTGACCACAATTTCAAGAACGTATAGACTTGTGATCGAAGACAAAGGAGCATAGCATATGCCCATAATCTCTATGTTTTACGGCATCATTATTCGTATGTATCTTATTGACAACAAGAACCACAACCTGCCACATTTTCATGCTAAGTACGCTGAATATGAGGCGTCTATCCGCATTGAAGATGGTGAGGTTTTGGCGGGAGAATTGCCCCGTAAGCAGTTGCGACTGGTGCAGGCCTGGATAGAACTACACCGGGATGAGCTACAGGCCGATTGGGAACTGGCTGTCGCGGGAGAAAATCCTTACAAAATTACCCCGCTGTGAGGTTGCTATGTATTGGGATGTGAAAACTGTTAAACCAATGGCCGACTATCGTATCTATGTTGAAGTTGAGGATGGCCGCAAAGGTATATTTGACCTCAAGCCATATCTGGATCGTGGCGTTTTTAGAGAACTAAAAGACATACACTACTTCAATCGTGTCGGAATCCAGTTTGGCGCAGTAACCTGGCCAAACGAACAGGACATAGCACCTGAAACCCTCCTTGCCGAAATGCTTCCGATTGACCTGAATAACTGACACGTTTGAAGAAAGACACTGAAAACGAATCGTCCAACCATCTCGGAACATATTCGACAAGCGTGAACTGGACTGACGTGATTGTCCGGAAATTCCGGGGGGGGGAGGGACGCCTCCCATATTGTTCTGATACACACAGAAAATGCCGAACCAAATGCAAAGACATGCGCTATCATAATGTGATTGCAAATATTGCCAATTAGTGGTTATTATCCCCTTGTGAACAAAGCCCATCGAAAAACCCTGAAAGACATTTTTTCTCAACCTGCTCCTGCAACATTGGAATAGCGACGAATCGAATCTCTTTTTGTCTCGTTGGGTGCGCAGACTATTGAGGGTGCCGGATCAAGGGTTCGCTTTGATTTGAACGGCATAGTGGCTGCATTTCACCGGCCACATCCGGCAAAAGAGGCAAAGCCATATCAAGTTAAAGACGCAAAAACTTTTTTGGAGAACGCGGGGGTAAAGCCATGAACACAATGATTTCTAAAGGATATGCCGCCAGAATTGAATACAGTGATGAAGATGGATGCTTCATCGGTCACATTGCAGGGATTAAAGACGTTATTGGTTTTCACGCCGATTCCGTCAAGGAGTTGCGTGCTGCCTTTGTTGAGGCTGTTGACGACTATCTTGCAACGTGTGAAAAACTTGGTAGAGCGCCACAAAAACCCTATTCAGGCAAACTGATGTTAAGAGTTCCGCCCGAAGTTCATGCCCACGCCGCAATGATGGCTGAAGCTCATGGAAAGAGTCTGAACCAATGGGCTGCGGACGTTCTTATGTACGCTTCTTGAAAATAACGAATGATGGCGTGCAAACAAAAAGGTCGCGTAGGCAAAACAGATTGATTGCACAGCGCTTCGCTGATATATTGCCCAGCCTTTTAAAACTAATCAGGACGTGAAATATGAAACTGCACGATCAACTGAAATCTCTCGGCTCCGGTGCCACCGCCTATAACTACGACAAGCCGGATGCCGGGCTTCTGGAAGCTTTCCCGAGCCCTTTTGAACTGCCTGAGATGAACCCGGCCGGAGCAGTTGGCACCCTGCACATCGAATGCCCTGAATTCACCAGCCTTTGCCCATTGACGGGGCAGCCGGATTTCGCCAAGATCGTCATCGACTACCAGCCGGACTCGCTCTGTGTCGAAAGCAAAAGCCTCAAGCTCTACCTGGGTTCGTTCCGCATGCATGGCGAATTCCACGAATCCTGCATCAACCGCATCTGCAATGATCTGGTGAAGCTGCTACAGCCGGCCTGGCTGACGGTGCGGGGCGAGTTTACACCGCGTGGCGGCATCCCCTTCTGGCCTACTGCCGAATACCGTAAAAAACCATAACGAGGAGCAACAATGTTTACCACTTCAGACTTCAAAAAAGGGCTGGTGATCCAGCTGGATGGCGCGCCCTGCCTGATCGTTGACATCACCATCAGCTCACCCACCGCACGCGGCGCCAACACCATGGTCAGAACCAAATACCGCAACCTGATCACCAGCCAGGTGCTGGAAAAGACCTTCCGTTCCGGCGACAAGGTGGACGAGGCCGATTTCGAGCGCCACAAGGGGCAGTTTTTGTATGCCGATGGCGGTCGCGGGGTCTTTATGGATCTTGAAAATTATGAGCAGTTCGAGATGGACGAGGATGATTTCGCGGCGCTGGGCGTCTATCTGCTGGACGGCACCGAAGTGGTGCTGGGACTGTTCGAAGGCAGGATGGTCAATGTCGATCTGCCGATGACGGTGGAGTTGACCGTTACAGAGACCGCGCCAGTCCTGAAAAACGCCACCGCCACTGCCGAGACCAAGGAGGCGATCCTTGAAACCGGCCTGAAAATCAGGGTGCCCCCTTATCTGGAGGCAGGCGAAAAAGTCAAGGTGGATACGCGCGACGGCCGCTTCCTGTCCCGGGCATAACTGCTGAAAACTGTTCTAAAAACACTTGACAGCCGGAGTACTCTGCACTACTATGTCCATTCCCTAAGGGCCTATAGCTCAGTTGGCTAGAGCCACCGGCTCATAACCGGTTGGTCCCAGGTTCGAGTCCTGGTGGGCCCACCATTTCATACCGCGAGGAAAACAGGCCGGATGCCGGCAAGATACTTGGGAACATCCCCTCTTCATACCTCAACACGAGAGTGCACACCGCAGGGTTGCACTCTTTTTATTTGTACTCCATGAAAACACCAATAACGTCAGATGTACTTGGAATTATTAACAAAATAGCGCCGGTTTCTTTGGCTGAAGAGTGGGATAACCCCGGTCTGCAGATTGGCGATCCGGCTGCACAGGCCAGCCGTATCATGGTTGCGCTTGACCCGTCTGCAGAGGTAATTGATTCCGCGATCAGATCATCCTGCCAGCTTCTGGTGACTCACCACCCGCTGATATTCAAACCGCTCAAGTCAATCTCTACTTCCACAAGTCAAGGCGCAGCGATTCATGCCGCCATCAGAGCCGGTCTGTCTATTATTTGCATGCATACCAACTATGACATTGCCAGGGGGGGGCTGAACGATCTGCTGGCAACGAGAATCGGGCTTTCTGACTGTATCCCGCTGCATGTCACGACGGTACAGGAGCTGCTCAAGCTGGTTGTCTTCGTACCGGCGGAGTATCTGGAGCAGCTCCGGTCGGCACTGTTTCCATATGCTGATTCTTTCGGCAATTACTGTGACTGTTCTTTTACAACGAGTGGAGAAGGCACCTTTACCCCGCTTGATGGCGCCGATCCGTTTATCGGAACGGTCGGACAACATCAAAAGGTTTCAGAGCAGAGACTGGAACTGCTGCTGGAGAGCAGAAACCTGCCACGGGCTATCAAGGCGCTGCTGGCTGTTCACCCCTATGAAGAACCGGCTTTTGATATTTATCCGCTCCGCAATGAGGGAGAAAAACTGGGGCTGGGGCGCATAGGTCAACTGCCGGAGGAGCTTTCACTGGCAGATTTTGCCGGACAGCTCAGGAAGACTTTGCCCGCCGCTGGTCTGCGTTACGTCGGTGATCCGTCAGCTACCGTATCAAAAGTGGCTCTATGCAGCGGCAGCGGCGCGGCGCTGTTACGGGATGCAGCCAGGGCAGGCGCAGATGTTCTGGTCACCGGCGACGTGAAGTACCACGAGGCAAGAGAGGCGCAGGAACTGGGCATTGCGCTGATCGATGCAGGCCATTTCAACACCGAAATTATCATGGCTGCCGAGATAACAGAACAAATTGAGGCTGCTCTTTGCTCTGCCGGATACAAAAACTGCCAGGTCCTGCCATGCCGGGTTGAGACCGATCCATTCAGAACTTAAGATCACTGCCGATTCAAAATAAAATCGTACCAAGGAGGTTTAATTTGAAGAAGAAACTGGAAATGCTGGAACAGATTCAAGAGATTGATCAATTGATCAACAGTATGAAAAACACGCAGCAAAGCCTGCAAGCCGAGCTGGGTGATATTGCCACAGCCCTGGATGTCAGCCGGGATGAAATTGCCGTCATGCAAAGCCGTCTGGCTCAACTTGAGCTGGAAAAGGCTGCTCTGGAAGAAAATCATGCGGCCGAGCTGGCGAATATCAGCAGATCTGAAACCAATATGAAAGAGATCAAGACCAACAAGGAGTTCCAGGCCGTGGGCCGGGAAATCACCGCTGCGCGCAGACAGGTTACAGAGCTGGAAGAACAGGTTCTGCAGAAGATAGGTCAGATTGAAGCGCTTTCCGGAGAGATGGCCGCCAAACAGTCATCCCTTGATGAGTTGATTGAGAACTCTGCCCAGCGCACCTCGGAAAAGCAGGCCGAGATTGCCAGGATTCAGATGGATATTGATTCCGATGGTGCCAGGCGGGATCTGCTGACCAAGGAAATGCCGGCCAGTCTGGTCAAGCGCTATGCGACTCTGCGTGATCAGCGCCGTGGTCAGGCGCTGGCAATAGCGCGTGATGGTTATTGCCTCGGCTGCAATATGCACCTGCCGCCGCAGCTGTACAACAACCTCTTCAAATATGAGGAACTGCTCTCTTGCCCGCACTGCCAGAGAATGCTGATCCTCAAGCAACAGCCGCCTTTATAGTTGTCAGAGTTTGGTTGAAGTAGTCCAGATGGCCGCTGCCGGCTTGGCCGGTGGAGGAAAGTCCGGGCTCCACAGGGTATGACGCTGGATAACGTCCAGCGGGGGCGACCCCAGGGATAAGTGCCACAGAGAGAAGTCCGCCTGCTGCGGCAGGTAAGGGTGAAAGGGTGAGGTAAGAGCTCACCGGGTCTGGCGGTGACGTCAGATGCCAGGTAAACCCCGTCAGGAGCAAGGCCAAATAGGGAGG
>JACRCG010000116.1 GCA_016219145.1 Deltaproteobacteria bacterium
CACGCGGTTCCGGAAAGTCTTCCCTGGTAAAGGCCATTCTGAATGAATTCGGCCCCAAGGGACTGCGCTTTATTCAGGTGGAAAAAGAGGATCTGATTTATCTGTCTGAAATCTTCACAGCTGTTGAAAATCAGCCGTACCGGTTTATACTGCTCTGTGACGATCTGACCTTTGAAGTCGGAGAATTGAGTTACAAGATGCTTAAAAGCGCACTGGACGGTTCAGTCTACTCTGCGCCGGAAAACGTGCTGATTTATGTGACCTCAAATCGCCGTCACCTGCTGCCGGAATATGAATCCGATCATCTGGGAGGAAAGTTCGTCAAGGGTGAGTTACAGCAGAGTGAGGCCATGGAAGAGAAGGTCTCGCTTTCCGACCGTTTCGGCATCTGGGTGGCCTTCTATGCCTTTTCGCAGGATCGTTATCTGGATGCGGTAAGGCTTAATGTAGAGCGGGAGTCGCGCCTGCGCAAGGTTGCAATCCCCTGGAGCAAGGAGCTTGAGCGGGACGCCATCCAGTGGTCGCATGACAAGAGCAAGCGTTGCGGGAGGACGGCTTATCAGTTTGTCAAGAACTGGGTCGGCAGGTATCTGCTTCACTCCGTGTAGCCTTTCATTCCCTGCAGTTTTTTGCTTGATTTTGTTCGCTGGCATCTTTATATTGAATTTCAAGTTCAATAGGAGCCGGGATGATACTCGAAAAGAAAAAAGCTTTCAACCTGTTCGCAACCAGCAAGGGGCTCCGTTCTACCCGCCAACGGGATGTGATTCTTGATATCTTTCTCTCAACGCACCAGCATGTAAGCGTTGAAGAGCTTTATCTGAAGATAAAGGCCAGCAATCCCGGTATCGGCCAGGCCACTGTTTATCGAACTCTCAAACTGCTGGTCGATGCGGGGCTGGCCAGTGAAATTCTTCTCCACGACGGTCAGACCCGTTATGAACACGTCATGGCCGGTGAGCACCATGATCATCTGGTTTGTACCGGCTGTAATTCTATTATTGAGTTTGAAGACGAGACTATCGAGAAACTGCAAAACGAAATTGCCGTGCGACACGGTTTTTTGATCAAGAACCATAAGATGGAAATATACGGCCTCTGTGCCGGTTGCCGGAAATAGTTTCAAATACCCTCACAACGCAGAGGGTATTATTTTGCCATCTTACTGAAAATGAATGTCAAAAGCATGATGGAGATTTTCAATAATGGCCAACTGCTGCAACAAACAGAGTGAAGCATCGATAGGAGTGAGCGCCGGGAAAGTTGCTCTGGTAGGCAATCCGAATGTCGGCAAAAGTGTTCTGTTCAACGCCTTGACCGGAGCCTATGTCACTGTTTCAAATTACCCGGGCACTTCCGTGGAGGTATCGCGGGGGAACGCTGTTATCAGCGGTCAACAGTGGGAGGTTATTGATACACCTGGAATGTACTCGGTCCACACTATCACCGAAGAGGAGCGGGTGGCGCGTGAAATTCTTCTGCACGAAACCCCCGATGTCGTTCTTCATGTGCTGGACGCCCGCAATCTGGAACGTATGCTGGCCATGACAATACAATTGATAGAAGCCGGCTTGCCGGTGATCCTGATTGTCAACATCATGGATGAGGCCGAGCGGATGGGGCTCAGTATTGACCTGCAGCTGTTGCAGCAGAAACTGGGCATTCCGGTGATCGGGGCGGCCACCGCCCGCCAGCGCGGCATCGACGAAATCCGCGCTGCAATCACTTCATATCGCTGTCACTGTCGGCAGCAGAGCTTTGAATACAGCCGTCTGCTGGAACGTGACATCAGCGAGGTGGCCGGACTGATGAAGGGGGAATACATAATTTCCCGCCGGGCGCTGGCCCTTCTGCTTTTGCAGCAGGATGACGAGATCGCCGGGCTTGTAAGTCAGCGGGAAGGTGGCGGCTATGATGTGATATCCGAGAAGGTGCGTGAAATTGCTTTTGATAGACGCGAATCATTCCATCTTGACCTGTCTCTGGAGCGTAAGGAGATGGTAAGGCGAATCATTAATGGTGTATTTTCAGCTCCTGAAAAACGGGTGGTGACAATGGCAGAGCGGCTGTCCGGCCTGGCTGTGCGGCCCTTGACAGGGGTGCCCTTGCTGTTGATCGTGCTGTATTTCGGGCTGTACCAGTTCGTGGGGGTCTTCGGGGCCGGCACCGTAGTTGATCTGCTGGAGAAGCAGATATTTGTCGAGTTGTTCAATCCCTGGATTAGCGCCACTGTCTAGGCGCTGATACCCTGGGAGGTTATCCAGGAGCTGTTTGTTGGTGAATACGGCATCATCACACTCGGTATCCGCTATGCGGTCGGGATCATTTTACCGATAGTGGCCACATTTTTCGTATTCTTCTCATTTCTGGAAGATACCGGCTATTTCCCCCGTCTGGCGCTGCTGGTGGACCGTATCTTCAAACATTTCGGGCTGACCGGCCGGGCTGTGATCCCGATGGTGCTGGGGTTCGGCTGCGACACCATGGCCACCATGGTAACTCGCACTCTGGAGACCACTCGTGAGCGGATCATTGCCACCATATTACTCTCATTGACTATCCCCTGTTCGGCCCAGTTGGGAGTCATACTGGCGCTGCTCTCCAAATTTCCGGGAGCGCTGGCGGTGTGGGGCTGCTGTCTGCTCTTCCTGTTTATCGCCGTAGGTCTGCTTTCCGCAAAAATTCTGCCCGGTGAGGCGCCCATGTTTTATATGGAGCTGCCCCCCATGCGCTTGCCGCAGTTCGGCAACGTTGTCACCAAGACCTACACCCGCATGCAGTGGTATTTTCTTGAGATCCTGCCGTTGTTTGTGCTGGCCTCGGTACTGCTCTGGCTGGGTAAAATAACCGGTTTCTTCGAAAAGATGGTTGATGCCATGACCCCTGTAATGGCCGCGATCGGACTGCCGAAAGAGACGGCGGTGGCATTCATATTCGGCTTTTTCCGCCGTGATTACGGTGCGGCCGGCTTGTACGAGCTTCAGACCAAAGGGCTGATGGATGCCCGTCAGTTAACAGTAGCCGCTGTAACTCTGACGCTGTTCATCCCGTGCGTGGCCCAGTTTCTGATAATGAAGAAGGAGCGGGGGTGGAAGGTAGCCGGAGCTATCGGCGTGTTTGTCAGTCTGCTGGCATTCGGCAGCGGCTATGTTCTCAACAGGATGCTGCTGGCGACAGGGATTCTGGCGTAGGGGCGATATAATATGATGTGCGGGTTTTGCGGATTCGAGTTTGAGGAAGATCAGGGCAAGAAGGGCTGTGGCGGGTGTCCCGGCGGATGCCACAATGTCCACTGTCCGCGCTGCAATTATAAAAATCCTTTGGAGCCGGGTGTTGTAAAAAAGTTGAGAACTGTTTTCGGAAAAAATAAGGGAACGTAATTGTGGGCACAAAATTAAATGCACAGAAAGAAGGTATTATGAAAAAGCTGGTGATCGGATTGGGCGTAATGGCATTTGTATGGACAGTGCAGGCACAGGCGGCGGAGGTAACCTGGCAGAAGGATATCAAACCGATTTTTGACAAGCAGTGTGCGGGTTGCCACGGCAAGGATTCCCCGGAAGCTGCCGAATTCAAGAAAGACAAGAAAAAGTGGATGGATAAAGGTATAGGCATGCGGATGGATACCTACAGCCACCTGCTCGCTTTTGTCGGTTGGCCGGATGCCGGGGCCCTGATGCGTCGTCTTGATGACGGGAGCGGCAAGGCGGACAAAAAAGCGGGAAACATGTATGAACAGCTCGGGGACAATGAAGCAGAACGCAAGGCCAACCTGGATATATTCAAGTCATGGGTCGGCAACTGGAACACGAAACGCTGGAGCGATGTTTCCAAGGAAGAGCTGAATAGCATTAAGGCTAAGTATTGAATAACATAGATGTAAAAGGAGACAATGAATGAAGTTGTCCGAAAAGGCTGAAGAGATACTGGAAGCTCTGTGGATCGCTGTAGAAGAGGGGGGAGCTGCTTTCCTCGACCCGCAGAAAATGGATTTTCCATCAGATGATCCGGTTTATGCCGAGTTGACGGGACATGCCATGATCGAAATACGTCAGGGGATGTTATATTTTCGCCCTGAAGGCCGCGAAGAGGGCAAGATGACCATTCGTCGCCACCGTCTGGCTGAGCGTCTGATGATGGACGTTCTCAACATCCGGGGTGACGAGGGAGAATACAAGGCCTGCCAGTTTGAACATCTGCTCAATGAGGGGGCTGACGTCAAGGTCTGCACCATGCTCAACCATCCCGCTACCTGTCCGCACGGAAAGCCGATCCCGCCTGGACAGTGCTGCACAGATGCCAGAGCCAAAGGCGACCTGGGTATAGTTCCCTTGACGGAATTCAAGTCCGGACAAGATGGTGAAATTGCCTATATCCAGACCGAAGACAACAAAAAAATGCAGAAACTGATGGCAATGGGGGTTTTGCCCGGCAACAAGATCACGCTGGTGCAGGCTTTCCCGTCTTATATTTTTCGTGTTGGTTATTCGGAATTTGCTATTGATACAAATCTGGCGAAAGAGATATTTGTACGAAAATAGCATTTTCATCCGGTCTGAGAGGTTGACAATGGTATGACCTAGAAACTAATATGTCTGTCACTCCATACCGAAAGGCATATATGAAGGTTATCATACTACTCGGCGACGGCATGTCGGACGAGCTTTACAGCGAACTGGGCGACAAGTCCCCTCTTCAGGCGGCATCAACGCCGAATATGGATTTTATGGCCCGGCATGGGCAGGTCGGCCTGGCCCACACGGTTCCGGATGGACTGCCGCCCGGCAGTGACGTGGCAAATCTGTCAGTTTTCGGTTACGATCCTCGCACCTGCTACACCGGTCGTTCGCCATTGGAAGCGATCAGCATGGGCGTTACACTCGGCCCTGATGATGTTGCATTCCGCATGAATCTGGTCACCCTCAAGCCGCACGGCAGCTCAATCTATATGCAGGACTTCTCCGCCGGTCATATTTCTACTGTTGAGGCGCGCGAACTGGTGGAAACACTTCAACAAGAGCTTGGCAACAGCGAGATTGAATTTCATCCGGGAGTCGGTTATCGGCATCTGATGGTCTGGCGCGGCGGCAAGGACGGCATGAAGGGAACTCCGCCACATGATATTACCGGCAAATCGATTCTGGATTATCTCCCCAGCGGAGACGGTGCAGACACCCTGAACAGTATCATGAATCATGCCCAGATGGTGCTGCATGATCACCCGGTTAATCTTAAACGCAAGGAAGAGGGGCATCTGCCCGCCAACTCGGTATGGCTCTGGGGGCACGGTAAAACTCCGCGAATAATTCCATTCAAGGAAAAGTTCGGTTTGTCCGGCGCGGTAATCTCGGCCGTTGACCTGTTAAAGGGGATCGGCCTCTGTGCCGGTCTTGATGTGATTAACGTTGAAGGGGCTACCGGATATATTGACACCAACTACCTTGGTAAGGCCCAGGCTGCGCTGGCTGCTCTTGAAAATCATGATTTTGTGTATGTTCATGTCGAGGCG
The DNA here is from genome assembly GCA_016219145.1 of Deltaproteobacteria bacterium. GTDB lineage: Bacteria > Desulfobacterota > Desulfuromonadia > Geobacterales > Pseudopelobacteraceae > JACRCG01. The sequence continues at coordinate 5,510 of JACRCG010000116.1, forward strand.
CCTGACGAAGCCTCGCACGCCGGCAGGATGGATCACAAGATTCAGGCTATCGAGGACTTTGATCGTCAGGTGGTCGGAACAGTATTGGAAGGGATGAAAAAGTTCAGTGATTACGTCATCCTCTGCACACCTGATCACCCCACACCGGTCAAGTTGATGACTCATACTTCCGATCCGGTGCCTTTTATCATCTTTCGCGGCGGAGAGGGTGTGGGTAACGGCGCGTCCTCATATGATGAGGTACAGGCCAAGTCTACCGGGCTGGTGCTTGAGGGACATGAACTGATGCCGAAGCTGCTTTTGTGAATAAACCTTAAAACGGCTGTTATCACACAAAGCTCACAAAGTTCGCCACGAAAATATGGAGAATATCAAAGCGAAGAACATAAGCCTGTGGGTGAGCGCTTAAACCAGCATAACCTTCTGATTTATTTGCGTTCTTTGTGCCTTTGTGAGAGCCAGCGGTTTTTGTTCTACCTGCCCTTGATTTCCTTGCCGCCGTGATCTTTTTCCTTGATGACTTTCTCTTTAGGATCCTCCGGCGATGTAACCTTCCAGACTCTTTTCTGTTTAAGCTCTCTCTTGATTGGCTCTGGCCTTGACTGTAGTACTCCACGCTGTGGAGCTGGAGGCGTTGCCTGTGGCGCCGTCGCTGCCGGAGCGCCGGTACGTGGCTGTTGATGCTGTTCAATGCGTGGTTGGGAAGTTCCGTATGATGGAGAAGCTTGTTGCGGCGCCGCAGGGTGGACGACGCGTTTATCTCCTGCCGGGGCTGTTTGCACAGCGGAAATTGGCGGAGCTGAGGATGCCGGCAGCTGCTGGTAGCCGCGCTGGGGCTCTGATTGCGGGGTTATGCGCTGGAAGCGTTGACGCAATTCACGGTTGTCTTGATGCTCTACCCGTGGAGGGGCAACTTTAGGCGGAATCTGTTTGACGATCGGCATGCGCGTTTCTCGTTGTGGCTGAATGCGAGGGCTGCCGACTGAAATTGATACAGAGACGTTCGGGCTTGCGGAATGTCTCTGAGGCGCTGTCCGGCCTCTCAGAAAGTCGTTGTGCGGCAGTACGGTCATACCGCCACGAATGTCCCTGTTGCGGTATATGACGGTGGAAGTGTTGATAGTGGTGTTGGTTATGTTAACGCTATGGCGGCCGTAGTGGCCGTGACCGTAAAATATCTCGCCAGGGGCCAGAGGAGTCCAGCCGATATGGCTGCCGGTGCGGTACCAGCCCACATAACCGGGCGACCAATAAACATCTCCGCGCAGGGGCGGTACCCAGCACCAGCCGAAACCGGCCAGCACCGCCCAGCGGCCGAAATGGTAAGGTACCCAGCCCCAGCTTTCAAAGGATAGCCAGACATAATCACTTCCTTTCCATATCCAGCGGCCACTGCGATAGGGAGCCCAATCATCGTAGGCAACAACATTTGGCCGCCAGACCATGCCGTATTCCGGAACGCGTACCCAGGTGCCATTTGCGTCAAGTTCGGACGAATGGCTTCTCAGCTCATCAGGCAGATTGGATTCAGCCCTGGCTGAACGTGACTGGGCCCGATCCCTGTCGGTATTCCAGTGCTCCCAGCTATCGGGCGGGTTCAGGGATAACAGTTCGTTATGCCCGTCTTCAAGGATGATGTGCTCACCGGCACGCACTCTAGTGCGATTGCCTCCTCCTTCAACGTAGGCGGCGCCTTTGAGTATGGCCACATCTTCCTGGCTGTTGGGCAGCATGTCCAGACGAAGCCTTGTGCGTGCTTCAGGAAGTACGGTAGTGTCGTCAGCGTCGATCTGGAGCGAGTTCTTTGTGCTCGTCTGGGCCGTCCGCAGATACAGCCTGCCGCTTGCCAGATGAAGATGCGTAAAACCGTCCTCGTTGGCAAGCAGATCAAGTTGAGATCCGCCGTCCAGTCTGACCATGGTGCCATCAGCCAGTTGAATCTCGGCTTTGGCGCCATTCGGGCACCAGACGGCATCACCCTCATCCAGTGGCGTGTTGACGGCAGCCGGCAGCCATTCACCGGCGTCGGGTGTCCGGAACATTATGTCGCCATCTGCGAGCTTTATTCTGGCAGGCCCTATGACACCGGCAAACGCCCAGGCTGGAATCAGGAACGTTGTCAGCACACATATCAGTATTAACTTTTTCATGTTGGTCTCCTTGTCTGGAATACCGTTGCAACACAAGTACCGCAAAGAACATGCCGACGTAAAATATGTTAAATATCAGCAGGATAAAGCAATCAGCAATTGCAGATATACCGCAAATGAGGTTGAATCCGTGCTATTTGAAGTTATCTATAATCCAGCGTGCTATGCTTCTGTCCGGCGGAAGTACAGGTAGCGCATCGTTCGAAAACCAGCGTGCATCTTCCAGTTCATGCTTGTCCACCTTTATCTCGCCTCCTGAATAATCTGCCACGAATCCGGCCATAAGCTGAGCCGGAAACGGCCAGTTCTGGCTTCCAACGTAACGGACGTTGCAAATTTCTATACCGGTCTCCTCTAACACTTCGCGTGCGGCGCATTCTTCCAGCGACTCTCCGAAATCCAGAAAACCGGCCACCAGCCCGTAGCGTCCCGGCGGCCACTCTTTTTTTCGGGTCAGCAGCAGTTCATTGCCGCGTTTGACAAGTATTATGGCGCAGGGATGAATGTGTGGAAAATGCTCGGAGCTGCATGATCTGCAACGTTTGCCCCAACTGCTTTCAATGTTTTCGGTCTCTGAGCCGCAGCGGGAACAGTGGTGACTTTGACGCTCCCAGTGCAAAACCTGTTTGGCAAGTCCGGCCAGAGTCAGGCTCTGTATGTCAAGACGCTCTTCAACTGCATTAAACGGCTCGGCTGAAAAGGAATCCTCCAGGTTCATGGAACTGCTTATGGTTAAGGCACGCAGCGGGTTGCCTCGCCAGACTCCGATATATAGCGGCTCCTGATTAGGCTTGATCCATTCCGGCAGGGCTCCGCTCGGAAGAACAGGACCGGAAGATGTCTCTTCAATAATGACGTTGCCGCCCTGAATAATAATCCAGCTGCCCTTCCCGGAAGGGGTGTCGCTGGAACGCTTCGAAAATACAAATTCATCCTTTATGGATGAATAGTTGAATGGCAGGTTGATGG
>JACRCG010000109.1 GCA_016219145.1 Deltaproteobacteria bacterium
ACCGAAAGAGACTTGATGAAGAAAACCCGATCATTTATGAAACGGTTACAAAGGCGACCACATCATGTCAGAAACTACTTCAAGCACCCGAAGATAGCTTATGCTGCATAATTCATCTGTTTAGTTGCCGGAGTAATAAAAAAACTTCAGGGCCGGTCGTGGACAAAGCAGAAATAAGGAACATGGCGGAACCATTTGAATCGGCATGCAATAATGACCCACCTTTAGCCTAATCGGCGTCCAAAATGGACCGACTTCAGCACCCCCTCCGTACTCTCTTGATTCGACAAGAGGCCGAGTTTTAAGGAGATACTGAGCGTGGAAACTATCCGTAAAGTTCGTCATGAAATATTCCAGGAACACCTCTGGGGTCTGGCTTGTGATGAACATCAACCGGCTTGGTATTAGGATTCTTCCGGCAACCAATGACTGTGTATTTCGGGCCGCTGAATTAAAGGCGCGGTTTGCCATGTCATACGCCGACACCTTTGTTGTTGCTTCTGCCATGGAGCATAATGCGACGGTGGTAACGGGAGATACGGAGTTCCGGCAGGTGGAGTCTCTGGTAAAGATCCTCTGGATTTAGGAGTCTGTCGGCCCATCAAAAATCCGATAGCCCCGGCCCTGCTTTACAAGAAACCCTTCCCGTTGCATAGCCTCAAGATTTACATATACCAGGTCTCGCTCAGCCGGTACCATTTCCAGAAGCTGCTTCACGGTGATCCCCGGCTGGGCCATGATCTGCCGCAACAGGCGGCTGCGCAGCTGCCGGTTTGATCCTTCAAAACGGCTTTGGCGCGTGTAGTGGCGGCTGCGCTGCCCCGGATTGGGGTGGAGCCGTTTGAGCATTGCTCCGTAGTCCATCAAGGCGTAATACCATTCACGCGGGTTGTCACGATCAAGTGTGGTTTCGATCAGCGGCATGATAGTTCGGTCGCTCACCTTGTCATGGCCATGAAAAAAGAAGTGGATGAACACTGTGCGGATGTTGGTTTCTATGAGTGGTTCAGCAACACCGAAACAAAAGGCGGCCACTGCCCGAGCGGTGTAGGGGCCGATGCCGGGCAGCGCCTGCAGTTCCTGCACGGTAGCGGGAAAAATGCCATTGTGCTGTGCCACGATTTCTTCGGCGCAGCGCTTGAGATAGATCGCCCGCCGGTTGTACCCCAGTCCCTGCCAGACTCTCAAGACATCCGACAGCGGTGCGGAGGCAAGCGCGGCAAGGGACGGGAAACGTTCAAGAAACTCGTTGTACTTGAACCGCACCCGCTCCACCTGGGTTTGTTGCAGCATTATTTCGGAAACCAGTACGGCGTAGGGGTCGCGAGTTTCACGCCACGGCATTGAGCGTGCCTGTGTGTGATAGTGAGCAAGAATCATTGCCCGGAATGCCTTGATAGTCAGTTGGTCAAGGCTTCCGGGGGCATGATGGGGGAAGGTAAGTTCAGCTGGATTCAACATATAGTCTGCTGGGGTATTTACAGCCCCGTAACTTCCCGCTCTTTCGGATATTCGACAATAATCCCAAAGGTCAGCTCTTTTTTTTCTCCAACCTGCAACGGCGTTTTCCAGGTGATGGTGCCGTCACTTTTGACTTCATCCGGTTTGAGCGATGGTTCATCCAGCGAAACCTTGATCTCTTCGTCACCGGCAACCGGCAATTGGTCACGCAGAGTCACCGTCAGCGGCTCTTTGCGGAAGTTGCCCAGTTCGATGCGATAGCGGTAACTGACCCGGTTTTTGCTGAACATGCCGGCTTCCCTGTTCTGCTTCAGCTCTTCCCGTTTGACGGTCACCTGATCATCTGTGCCAAAGAAAAGATCAAACTTTTCTCCTGAGGCCACCTTTTTCAACTGCGAACTGCCGGTGTAGGTGTTGCCGGTAAACGTATTGACCTTGCCCGGCAGGAGCGGGTAGGCGGCCTTGTTTAGAATTTCCGATTTGAGGAAGACATAGGGGGCGAGCTTGGGAAGCGCCATGTACTCCAGGCTGACCGGAAACTGTTCGACAGCCACAACCGAGCCGTGCTGTGCGCCGTCGGAGGGAATATCAAGCTGTCGTGGCACGTGAAAGGCTACAGAAGATTGTTCGTCAGTCGTCTCGGCAGTCATGAAGGCGACAGGCGCATCTTCGGCCAGCAAGTCGTCGGATTTAAAGCTTTCGGTCTGTTTCCTGGCACTCTTCCTGGCTTTTACCGGCGCAGCGGCTCCCATCAGCATCGGTGCCGCCGCAAGAGGCTGCGGCCGGAAAAATGATATGCGCCACGGGTTCAGTTCAGGCGGCGCGCCTCCGGCAGCGGGCCTGGCCGTGGAAAGGGTCAGGTCGATGTCTTTCCAGTCCTCGCCGGTCTGCTGGCGCACCATGGCCCGGAAAGTTAACTCGGCGGTCCTGGCATCAGGCGACAGACGCACATCGTAGGTCGGCTGCCAGCCGGCCTGCGAAATAACCGCAGCCAGATCAAGCGTCAGGCTTCCCTCGCGGGTAATCTCCAGCATGACCTCCACGTTTTTGGCCTCTTTCCTGTGCGAACCGATTGATTCCTCACGCTGGCGGCGCAGGGCGTCGATCTTCTCCTTGATGGACCTCTTCTCGATCTCGATATCGCGACTCTGCTCCTCAATCTTGGTTACTCCGGCACCGACAAAGCTGGAGGCGTCCAGCAGTTCCGCCGAAGTAGGGCGCCCGATTGCCAGCTCTTTGGAGATCCGGTCGCCCCAGGCGACCCGGATTGAATCAAGGAACGCTTTTTGTGATGTCAGTCCGGATTTTTTTGCATCCAGCACACCGGATCGTCGCTCCAGCCCGCGAACCTCCTCATCCAGCTCTTTCACCCGTTTTTCGCCGCTCTGTTCAAGAAAGGCGCGTTTGATCTCAAGTCCGACGATGGCGGATGCGGCGCTCCCCTTGCCGGCCACCCGCACGGAATCATCCTGGATCAGAACCGGAAGGTTTTCAAAGGCGATCAGATAGCTGCCCGGTTTGAGGTTCAGGACTGTAGAGCGGTTGGTTTGGGCCCGGTCGGCATAGACGGTTACGGCCGTAATCCGTGAAGGAGCCGCAATCCGTCTTGGTTCGGCGGAAAAGGAGAGGGCGGGAATGGAAAGGATTGTCAGCAGAGAAACGAAGCTCAGAATCTTCATGGCGATACTCCCTAATGATCAAGATAAATTATCCCCGCAAAAATATTTGAAACACAGAGCAACGGAGCAACGGAGAAAAACCAAAGATAAATGTTCTTGAAAGTCCTTTTTGAGACTCATCTTATCGATAATTACTGTTTCTAGGAGTCTGTCGGACTTAGGAAATCGTAGCGAAAATTTGGCGGGGCGAGGACAGATTTTGTCGATTTTGAAGGTCAATAGTTGTTCTATTGACCGAAAAAGCGGCAAAATATGGACCGTTCAGACGAATTTGCAGTAGATTTCACCTAAGTCCGACAGGCTCCTAGAGTAAGGCTTTGATTTCTCTGTTGCTCCGTTGCTCTGTGTTATTAGAACGGCTGTTTCTGTGGTTATTTACGACCTTTCGAGGGTGGACGGGGAGCGCTGCTCGGCTTTCTACCGGAGGCTGCAGGTCGTCCGTTTCTTAGCGGTCTTCCGGTTTGCACCGGTCGTTCACCTCTGACAGTATCTTTGGCTGTGACGGGTCGCGGGTTTTTTTCTGATCTGCCGGCCGTTGCCGGCCGTTCGTTCTTGACGGTCCCTTTGGTAAAGGTCGGTTTCCCGCCCTTTAAGGGCTCCCTGGCAGCTTCAGGCCGCCTGGTCTCCCCCGGTTTTCTGCGCGCGTGGGTCGTCTTGGCCGGACGATCTTTTTGCGGCTTGGCAATGCTGACGACAATGCAGCGGTCGATCAGCCATGTTCCGTCCAGGGTTTCAACCACCTCTTTCAGATCGACCTCGGCCAGCATGCGCACGTAGCCGCAGCGCTTGAACTCGCCGGTTTCCTGGTCCACGATCAGATGTACCGAAGTAACCGGTCCCATCAGTGAAAATAGTTTGCGCAGGTCGTCTTCGGTGGCCTGTTCTGAAATATGTCCTACGTACAATTCTTTTGCCATGATGCCCTCTCTATTGTTTCTGTACCCGATTTATGGCGAATGGGCCCCAGGCCTGATCAATCGACATCATCTCCAGTGTATTGATATTGACATGCGGTGGCTGGCTGACCACCCAGCGGACGGTTTCGGCGATGTCCTCCGCCATGAGCGGTTCGGTTCCCTGGTACACACCGGCAGCTTTGTCGTCTTCCCCCTTGAAGCGCACTTTTGAAAATTCTGTCTCGGCCATTCCGGGCTGGATGCAGGTGACACGAACTTTCGTGCCGAGCAGGTCGCAGCGCAGGTTGCGGGAAAACTGGGTCACAAAGGCCTTGGTGCCGCCGTAGACATTGCCGCCAGGATAGGGCCAGGCACCGGCCGTGGAACTGATGTTGATGATATGACCCCGGTTGCGGGCCACCATGCCGGGCAGCACGAAGCGTGTGCAGTACATCAGTCCTTTGATGTTGGTGTCCACCATGGTTTCCCAGTCATCCAGATCGACCTGATGGGCCGGTTCCAGCCCTAAAGCCAGCCCGGCGTTGTTCAGCAGAATGTCGATTTCGCGGAACCTTTCCGGCAGTGAGGCGATCGCGCCCTGCACGGCTTCGCGGTCGCGCACATCCAGCGGGATGATATGCACGTCACTGGTGGCCGACAGCTCCTCCTGTAGTTTGATCAGCAGATCAACACGCCGGGCGGTCAGCACCAGCCGGCTGCCGTCTGTTGCGAACATGCGGGCGCAGGCCTCGCCGAATCCGGCTGAAGCGCCGGTGATAAAGATGGTTTTGCTGCTCATGGTACCTGAAACTCCTGATATGAAATGATATTCCAAATATGCTAAAAAGAGTCCTGCCCGAGTTTTTTCAGAGCGGATTTGAACTTTTCGTCAAACGTGACGATGATCGCTCCTTTGATCGACTTGCCTGTCGCGGCAATCAGCGCATCGCCAAAATCGGCAATTTTTGACGGCCAATAAGAAAGGAGCGCGCTGAAATCGGTTTCCTGACGGACTTCGATACCAGGCATTGCGATAAGGTCGCGCAGCATGGCATTAATGGTTTCCTTTGGCGTTCCGTAGACTTTGTCCATCACAAAAACAAATTCTGTCAGAACGAACTGGTGGCATACAAGAAAGCATTTCAGGCGGGAAGCAGTTTCAAAAAGAGGGGCGACAATTTCCTGCTGAGCCGGGTTTCTATCCGTGACAAAGGAGATCAGCGCATTGGTGTCAAGGATGTATTTTTTCACCGATACTTCTCTAAACGGCCTTCGCGAGCCGACTGGATGTCTGCGGCAATATCGCCGGCTCCGGTCTTCACGCTTCCTCGATAACGGAGAAAATTGTTGTGCACGGGATGAACGACCACTTTTCCCTTTTCAACAATCCACTCCAGGGCGTCATTAACTGCAATGCCGAGCTGTTCCCGAACAGCTTTGGGAATCGTGGTCTGATATTTTACCGTTACGGTTGAGTTCATGAATCTGCCCCCAGTGAATATTCCTTACGTTTTGATGATAATGTAAGGCAAATTGCTTGTCAATGTATTCACAGTCTCCACAAAAACATCCGTTTGAATCCCAAATTTTTCAAAGAGATCAAACAGCCCCTGCGGCAGCGGAGCACAGACCGTCAGCGAGTCTCCCTCCGGCCGGACAATAACCGTGCGGTACGAGTGCAGGGCAAAACCGGCATAGCCTGCCAGTTCCCCGCCGCCATAGCGTTTGTCGCCCAATACCGGGTGACCGATCATCTCAAGGTGGCGCCTGATCTGGTGCATTCTGCCGCTGATCGGCGTAACGGCCAGCAAGGCGCAATTTTCGCCGGTCAGCAATATCCGGTAACGGGTCTCGGATTCCTTGTCGTCCAGCGGCTCGTTGATGACCCCGCTTTGGCCGGGAGTTCCGGATACCAGCGCCAGATAGAGTTTGTCAAGACCGGTCTCCTTGACATGCCGTCCGTAGATGCCGGCTGAGCTGGAACTCTTGGCCAGGATGACTGTTCCGGAGGTGCCGCGATCAAGGCGGTTGACCGGGTAGAGTTTGCAGGGGGTGCCGCGCCACTCCATCCATGATTGACCAAATTCGACCAGATTTTCCTCCAACTCGGCGGTGCGATGCATCGGCAGGCCGGGAGGCTTGTTGATGACGGCGATCTGGCTGTCCTCAAAGAGAATGTCGAGTGTTGGTCTGACATCAGCCAACAGCGCAGTAACAGCCGAGCTTTCCTTGAGGGTAACGCTGTCGTGCAAAGACAGCAGGGTGTCAGGAGCGGCAGCGCCGCCGTTCAGACGCACTGCGCCACTTTTAAGAAGCTTGCGGGGATAGCCGGAGGGGGCTGTCGGCATCAGCGTACGCAAGAAACTCTCCAGGCGTCTGCCATGGTCCTGGGCAGTAATGGTGTAGCTGAGCATGAGCGGGTCGGGTGCGGGTCAGTTAAGGCTGATGCCGCGATCGCGCATCAGGTTTTTTAGCGAGCGGTCGTAACTCTTCTCACCGGCCGGCGTAAACATGCAGCCGGTAGCCTCGCTCCGGTCGCGGTGAAAGGCAATGCACTGGCAGCAGTTGCCACGGCGGGTACAGGATGAGTAGGTGCATTTGCAATCTTTTCCGGTTCTGTCGCAAGCCATAATTACCTCCCTTAAACTACCAGCCGATCGTCTTTGTAACCGGCGTTAACTTCCAGCGCCTCATTCAAAGAGCGGATGGCGACTTCAAGCTGACTGTCGTCCGGCTCACGGGTCGTCAGGCGTTGCAGGCTCAGGCCGGGTGCGATGATCATTTTCACCAGCGGGTGGTTTTCGTTCGATGCGCTCCATTTAAGAAATTCATAGGATATTCCGGCAATCATCGGCAGCAGGATAATGCGCGATGCGGCCTTGAGGTAGAAGGGCCAGAGCTTGGGTATCAGGGAGAATACGGCGATACTGACCAGCATGACAATCAGCAGAAAACTGGTGCCGCAGCGCGGGTGCAGTCGGCTGAAACGGCGCACGTTCTCGACGATCAGCTCCTCACCGGCTTCGAAGGCAAAGATCGATTTGTGTTCGGCGCCGTGATACTGGAAGACTCTCTGAATGTCCTTCATGCAGGAGATGCCCCAGATGTAGAGCAGAAACACGATTACCCGGATAACGCCGTCCACCAGATTAAAGATGATGTTGTTATCACCGATGACCGGAGTCATCAGCTTGGTCAGATAGAGCGGAAAAAGAAAGAACAGGCAGATGCCGAAACCGAATGCCACCGTCATGGTGCCGGCCATTGCCCAGGAAGAGAGCTCCCCGCCGTCCTTGACCCCTTCCTTCTCTTTTTCTTCCTCGGTCATGGCTTCATTAGCGGAGAAATTAAGAGCCTTGATGCCGATAATCAGGGAGGTAACCAGAGCCACAGCACCGCGTATGATCGGCAGTTTGACAATTGGAAAACGCTCTGAAAGTGGGACTACCAGTTCTTTTTTGACGACAATTTCGCCATCCGGACGACGAACAGCAATGGCGACCGAGCGTGGGGCCCGCATCATTACTCCTTCGATGACCGCTTGGCCCCCGACGTGTATCTTATCCATAGTACCTCTTTGAACTCTTACGACATGAATATTTATGTAGTTATAAGTAAACTCGACTGCAATAGAACGCGGATGACGCGGATTGAGCGGATTCACGCTGATTTTATAATTTTATGATTTAGTTTTATCCGTGTAAATCCGCATAAATCAGATCTGATCCGCGTTCCATTGCCTTTTTGACTTTGCTGTTTGGGTACGGCTTGCCTGGCTCAGGTCATTCCAGATTCTTGTAAAATGCCCTTACTTCTACAGTGTTTCCACAGCAGAACTTTCCTTCCGGACAGGGGCCGCCTACGCAGCCGGGGCCTGCTGCGCGGAATATTACCGGCGCGACTTTCTTGACCAGCCGCAGCATTTCGTCGCTCATCCGGTGAATCTCCCACTGGGCCCTCTGACAGCAGCGCAGTGCGAAAAAATGCAGCAGTTCGCGGGCGTTCATGGTCATGATGATCTTTGTTTCTGTGGCGTTGGGCAGGATATAGCGGGCATCCTCAGCCGGAATTCCAAGCTCGACCAGCTGGGCGTAGGCCTTGTGAACTACCCCGGACATGTCGGTAAAAATTTGTCTGGCGTCCGGATTTCCCGCGATGGTGTCCGGCATGATGGATGCAAAATTTTCCTTGTGAGAGACGTAGCGCTGCGACTGTTGCGAGAAGGAAGCGATGCGGTGGCGTACCAGCTGGTGCGTGGTGACCCGTGATATCCCTTCGATGCCGAAGGTGAATGAGGCGTGTTCGAGAACAGAATGATGTCCCAATGACATGATCTTGTCCAGAAAAGCCTCGATATCGGACGCTTCCAGCTTGTCCCTCAGATCATTTATTGATGAAGGGGAATAACAGAGGCGGGCGGCCAGAGCTACTGTACGTTCGGGATTGGGAGTGTGTTCAATCAGGGTGACGTTGTTCATAGTGTCCTGCGCGTGCCGTGTTCAGGGACAAAAGGTCTGAGAGCCTGAATCTGCAACGCTCTTGATCGGGAATAGTACCGCTATGCCGACAAATCAGGGATTGCTGATGCAAAAAAAGGGGATTTGCCTCACGACAAAGCCCCCTTGAGTGTCCGCGTAACGGCTGATCAGATCTGGCCGTAACGTTTTTTGAAGCGCTCAACACGACCAGCAGTGTCAACCAGTTTCTGCTTGCCGGTGAAGAACGGATGGCAGGCCGAGCAGATTTCAGTGTTGATCTCCTTGCGGGTGGATCTGGTTTCGAATGAGTTACCACACAGGCACTTGACGGTTACTTCGGAATACGCGGGGTGAATACCTTCTTTCATAACTTCCTCCTTCAGTAATACTTTACAGAGCTGACACAAAACCAATTGTGAGCGGTAAAGCGTAATCGTAGCGATTCGTAAGAATTTTTGCAACCATTTTCTGGTTTCTGTCCGAAAAGCAACTTTTCAAATTGGAAACGGCGCTTCTATTTCGACATCGAATCCAGAAAATTCTGATTCGTCTTGGATTCGGAAAGCTTGTCCAGCAGAAATTCCATGCTGTCCACCACGTTCATGGGGTGGATGACCTTGCGCAGGATCCAGATCCGGTTCAGGGCGCTTTTCTCTATCAGCAGCTCTTCCTTGCGGGTGCCGGACTTGTTGATGTCGATTGCCGGGAAAGTCCGCTTCTCAACCAGTTTGCGGTCCAGGTGCAGTTCCATGTTGCCGGTGCCCTTGAACTCTTCAAAAATTACCTCGTCCATCTTGCTGCCGGTATCAACCAGGGCGGTGGCGATGATGGTCAACGAACCTCCCTCTTCGATATTGCGGGCTGCGCCGAAAAAGCGTTTGGGCTTCTGGAGGGCGTTGGCGTCCACGCCGCCGGTAAGGATCTTGCCGGAAGGGGGCAGTACGGTATTATAGGCCCGTGCCAGGCGGGTTATGGAATCCAGCAGGATGACGACATCCTTTTTGTGCTCAACCAGCCGTTTTGCTTTCTCAATCACCATCTCTGCCACCTGGACGTGGCGGGTGGCCGGTTCGTCAAAGGTGGAAGATACCACTTCGCCGTTGACCGAGCGCTGCATGTCGGTCACCTCTTCAGGGCGCTCATCGATCAGCAGGACAATCAGGTATACTTCAGGATGATTGGCGGCAATCGAGTTGGCGATGTTCTGGATCAGCATGGTCTTGCCGGTGCGGGGGGGGGCCACGATCAGGCCGCGCTGTCCCATGCCGATCGGAGCAACCAGCTCGATAACGCGCATCGGCATGTTGTCCGGCGTCGTTTCCAGTTTCAGCTTCTCGAGTGGATAGAGTGGGGTCAGGTTGTCAAACAGGATCTTGTCACGGGCTATTTCAGGCGATTCGTGATTGACCTCCTCCACCTTCAGCAGGGCGAAATAGCGTTCACCCTCTTTGGGTGGTCGGATCTGTCCTGCAACAGTATCACCGGTGCGCAGATTAAAGCGCCTGATCTGGCTGGGAGAGACATAAATATCATCAGGCCCTGGCAGGTAGTTGTAGTCAGTAGCTCTTAAAAAGCCGAAACCGTCCTGAAGGGTCTCCAGAACCCCTTCGCCAAAGATCGAGCCGTTCTGCTCGGTCTGGGCGTTGAGGATGGCAAAGATCAGGTCCTGCTTGCGCAGGCTGGATGCCCCCTCAATGTTAAGGTCACGCGCAATGGCGTTGAGCTCGCTGATTTTTTTGCCTTTAAGTTCCTGTAAATTCATCTGTTCTCCTGCGCTGGGCGTGGCCTGGCTGGTGTTTTTCGAAGGTTTTTTTGTCATATGGTCCGGGAGTTGTTTTTGAGTACTACCTTTAGTGGGATTAATAAGAGGAACCTGCTGTGGCTGGGAACTCCCTGTTGTAATGCAATATATGAATTCTATTTTGAGGTCCGTAAAAAAAACAGCTTGCGAAGATGTCTAAGGGGTTTCAGTCCGTATGTCAGGAAACTAACGCGAGGTTATTGTGGACGTTACCCTTTATTTCTTGGGCTTGTCAACAAAAAAAGATCGTTTAGCAGGATTCAATTGCAATAGAACGCGGATTAAGCGGATGCGGAAAATTTGCGCGGATAAAAAATCGAAACAGGTGTTTGGAAAACCCGCTAAAATCCTTCATGATACGGTCTTTTCCGCGTTCCATTGAATTTCAGTTTTATGATCCCGCAAGCCCGCTAATCCGTTTTGAGTAAATCATTGATGACTACTCCTGCCATCGTCAAGCCGAAGATTGCCGGAAGGTAGGAGATGCTGCCCAGAATGACGCGGCGATGCTCACAGCTGAACTGTTGACTGCCACGGTTGGGGCAGATGCACTCTGTGCCGCAGTGAGTGGACTCCGTATTCAGTTCGCGATGCTCTTCAGTCGAGTAGACCACCTGCACGCCGCTGGTGACGCCGGATTTCCGCAGTATCTTACGCATGCTGCGGGCCATGCGGCAGTTGCGGGTGGCCGAGATGTCGTCCACGTGGATTTTGGTCGGATCCAGTTTGTTGGCGGCGCCCATACTGGAAATCACAGGGATGCCATGATCGCGGCAGATCGTTATCAGGGCAGCTTTGGCGGTAAAATGGTCGATGGCGTCCAGGACGTAGTCAGGGCGGGCGGCCAGCAGTTCGGCGGCATTCTCCCGCGAGAAGAAGGCCTTGACCGGTACGATTCTGGCGGCCGGGTTAATGTCTCGCAGCCGCTCGGCCATGACCTCGGCCTTGGTCCGTCCGACCGTGCTTGACATGGCATGAATCTGGCGGTTGATGTTGGTCAGGCAGATGTCGTCATAGTCAACCAGGGTAATCGAGCCGACGCCGGCTCGCCCCAGAGCTTCAGCAGCATAACCGCCGACACCGCCGATGCCGCAGATCATGACGCTGCTGCTGCGCAGCCGAGTCAGGCCGGCTTCACCCAGCAGCAGTTCCGTGCGCGAAAGTCTGTGCAGTGGACTGGTCACTTGTTTCTCTTTTCGATCAATTCATAATAAAGAGCTTCAACCTGATCAGTCATGGCCGGCACGGTGAAAGTCTCCAGCGCCCGTTTACGACCCGCCTCTCCCATGCGCATGCGCAGCGCCGGATCGGCCAGAAGCCGCTCCAGTGCGGAGGCCAACTCTGATGGGTTGCCAGGCGGGACCAGAATGCCGGAAACGCCGTCCTGCAGAGCCTCATCAATGCCGGGTGCATTACTGGCAATGGTCGGTTTGCCGAGCAGGGCCGCCTCCACCAGCGCCAGGCCGAGCCCTTCCTTGGCGATGGAAGGGAGGATCAGGATATCCATGGTATTGATCAGCTGAATGGCGTCGCTGCGGAAGCCGAGCAGATGCACGCGCTCAGCGATTCCAAGGCTGCCGGCCAGCTCTCTCAGTTCGTCCAGCATCTCTCCTTCGCCGATCAGCAGGCAGTGCAGGTCCGGCCGCGACTCAGTCAGAAGCGCCACAGCCCGCAGCAGAAATTCCTGCCCTTTTTTGGCCGACAGGTGGGCCACGCAGCCGATCAGTGGAGCCGCTGTCGGGATTTGCAAGGTCTGGCGTACTTCTGCCGGAGGCAGCAGGTTATCAAAACGCCGCATGTCCACGCCGTTATAGGCCACGCGCACCTGTTCAGGCGCTACCCCCTGATTGATCAGGTGCTGCCTGACCCCTTGAGAACAGGTGGCGATCATTTCCGCCAGGATATAGCAATGTCTGGAGTTCATGGCGTGAACGTGGGCCAGTACCGGCAGGCCGCTTATGCGTCCGGCGACACTGCCCCACAGAGCGGCTGTAGAGAGGTGAGTGTGGATGATGTCAGCTTTGATTCTGGCGGCGATGGAGGCGATGGCAAGCGGAGACCAGAGATTGAGTTTACCGGATATGCGCGGGGTAAGTGTGGTGATACCCAGCTCTCGTGCAATTTCCGGCATGTTGCCGTTCGGCTTGCAGAGCAGGGTTACACTGTGGCCGCGCCTCTGCAGCTCTTCAGACAGGGCCAGACAGATCCGCTCGGCGCCGGAGAAGCGGCGCTGGGTGATGACCTGCAGGATTGAGAGTCTGTGCCTCGTCGTAAATTTCCTGCTCATGCCGTTATTTTGATTTGCCGGCGGCACGGTAGACTTCCGGGTTCAAGGTTGGATCGTTGTACATCTTGAACTGCCGGTAAAGCTTCATCTGTTTACGCCCGGCCTGATAATCGGCCAATAGCTGCTGCAAGGCAGAATAGAGATCGAAACGCTGAAGCTTCAGAACAGCCAGGCGATGCAGGGAGCGTTGACGGTGCTCATCGTCGATATCGTCGCGGAGTCTGTCCTCGTCCATGTGGTAGATTTTCAGAGAAGTGATCGAAATGCGGTCCACGATGCTGCCGGGAGTTTCGGAGTTGATCGCTGCCGCGTCGGATACTGGAGCAATGGCAGTCACTTCGGCCAGAATCGCCTCATCCAGCTTTTCAATCAGATCATTGCGCTGCTGGTTATAGCCATCAATGGCCCGTTTGACGGTGGCGATCATGCTGTCATCCACATCGGTGCGGCGGGCCTTGTCCTCTTCGTGCCAGAGCAGGTAGTTGCGCCAGGCCAGCTCCAGCGCGATAGGATTTATGCTGATATCCAGCTTGTCATAGGCGGGCGGATCGGTGTGCCAGAAGGCGAGATAACGGTCGAAAGTTTCTTCCAGATCGTCAAGTTTGAGGCGGTTCAGCATCAGAGTGGCTTCCTTTCACAACTGGAATCTGACAACAGATGTACGACGGCGGGGAACAGCTTGTCAACGGTTATGCTTGCACGGCACTCGGCATCACGTTCGCAGGAGGTGCGCAGGCAGCCGGCGCACTCCATCGGAGCCTGTAGCGACATATGGCACTCGCCTCTCGGGGCGTAGCGAGTTGCATCGGTGGCCCGGTAGAAGGAGAGTGTAGGGGTGCCGACGGCGGCGGCCAGGTAGAGCGGCCCGGTATCTCCGCCGATTACCAGATCGACCCGGCGGATAACCGGCACCAGCTCTTTGATCTTCAGCCAGGGGAGCAGCGATACTCTTGAGCCTGCGGCCTGGATGATCTCTTCTCCCAGGGCTTTCTCGTCCGGGCTGCCCCAGTTGATCAGGATCTTTGCAGCGGGATAACGCTCCAGCACCAGCCGGGCGAGTTCAATCCACCCTTCGGCATGCCACAGTTTGGTTGACCAGGTTGTGCCGACCTGGAACAGCAACAGCTTACCGCCTGAAAACGCCGTCAGGAAATGTTCGGCCGCCGCTTCATCCTCCGCTGACGACACGATATCGGTCGCAGTTTGCGCATTGCCGATGTTGCTGCCGAACGGCGCGCTGACTATCCGCAGATAGCGCTCGGCGACATGCCGGTCTTCCGGAGCGAAGGCAACCTGTTGGGTGGTGAAGAGCAGATTGAGCTTTTCCTGAACCGCCTCACGGCTGAAGCCGATTCTGACCGGAGCGCAGCTCAGCATCCCGATCAGTCCGCTTTTCAGGTTGCCCTGCAGATCAAAGGCCAGATCGTAATGTCGCTCCCGCAGATTTCTGCACAACTGCCGTACCTGATCCCTTGTTTCACCACTGAACGGCTTCTTACGCCAGGCTTTGGTTCTGACTGTATGAATTTTGCTGATCAGCGGGTTGTGCTGCACCATCGACAGAAAGGCCTCTTCGACAACCCAGTCGATGACAATGCCGGGGCTGACCGCATGCAGATAGGACAGTACCGGCAGGGCGTGGATGACGTCTCCCAGAGAGGATGTTTTGATAATCAGGACGCGCATCAGCTTCTGCCCAATAGCCGTTTGAGAGGTAGCCGAATATGATCTTTGAACAGGCTGTTCAGTTTTTTCTTGTACCTGTACCACGACACTCCCGCCTCGGTATAAAAACGGTCCTCCTCTGCGCGCCATACTTCCGGCGGCAGACTGCCGCTGAAACCGCCTTCAAAATAGTTCACCATGATCCGGTCAACAAACAGGCTGCGGTGCAGGCCGTATCTTTTCAGCAGCAGGTAGGTCATAACCCGGTCGGCCATGATCCTGTAACTCGTGTCAAATGGAATCATCGTTTTCCGTCTGTATAACACTGACTGATGACAGAGCGGCATTCCCTTCAAAAAACGAAAGCGGCTTTTCAGGCGCTTGCCCTTGATGTAACTCAGACTGCCGTCCGGATGCAGCATGTTTGCTTTGCCATACACCATGACCGGTTCATCACTGACGCCAGCCAGCAGCTCTTCCGGGTTGAGCAGCAATTCGTCCCCGGCGTTCAGGAACAGCAGGTAGTCGCCCTGCGCCTGCGCCAGTCCCTTGTTCATGGCATCATAAATACCCTGGTCCGGTTCACTGACCAGACGGTCGATAAGGTCCATCTGATGTTCAGCAACAGCCAGCGTATCGTCGGTTGAAGCGCCATCAACCAGCAGATAGCCGGTCCGTTTTCCCTTGTGCCTGGCAACGCTTGCCAACGTTCGCCGCAACCCTTCCGGATCGTTGCGAACAACGGTGATGATGCTGATCAGTTGTGATGGCATAGCTTCAGGATTCATTGCGGTTCGAGGGATGTTTCTTCAGATTATGTTCCCGGAGCATCAGGTATTTCAGAAAAGTCTGAGTAGCGGTAAGAACGGCGATTCCCAACCCTTCAATGCCGTCCAGAAACCCCGCTCTGAGCAGATATATTTTGATAAATGCCGCCGGTGGTCTCAGCAGCAGATCAATAAATGAACATCTTTTTCCGGCCACGGCCATTTGCTCTGCGGATAACATGGCATATTTATTCAGTTTATCTATGATTTCGGAAAAATTCCGGAAAGAATAGTGCAGCATGTCGGACGCGCATGCGCCAACGGCTCCCTCAGCTTCCACCCTTTCATGTACGATGCTGTCAGAAAACCTGGCATGCCTGCGATGGAACAGCCTGATGGTCCGGTCCGGATACCAGCCGCTGTGCCTGATCTCCTTGTTGGCGATAAAAGTGCGTCTGGGCACCGTATATGCGTAACATGACGGCTCCGTGCCGGCAATATTCAAAATTTCCCGGGCCAGCTCCGGCGTAACCCGTTCGTCACAGTCGATATTAAAGATCCAGTCATTGCCAGCCAGATCTACCGCTTTCTGCTTTTGCGGACCGAATCCCAGCCATTCAACGAAATAAAGCCGGTTTGTATATTTCAGCACGATTTCCTGAGTGCCGTCCGAACTGCCGGAATCCACAACTACAATTTCATCGGCCCAAAGGACGCTCTTCAGGCATTCCTCAATATTCCTGCTCTCGTTTTTCGAAATGATTACAACCGATATTTTCGGGTCGGCGGTCATGGCGTCATGCAGCCAGTCTGGCTGTGATAATCAGGGTGTTTCCGCCCATCAGCACCGGATCGGAATTGTTTTCGCGCATGCCGTATTTTTCTTCCCCGCGTGCACCGCGAAAGAAGGTTACCAGCTTGATCAAGGCGGCCAAGGGCCACAACAGGCGTTGCCCGGACTTGACCTTGTCGATATTCACTGACGTGATCTTGAAGCCGGCAAACTCCAGCGCCATCTTCAGCTCCGGAAAACGGATCCTGTTAATATGGATCATATGGGCGTCATCATCATATTCCGCCACAAGTTTCTCTTTCGTGACGACTGACTCCGGCGTCCCGTAGATCAGCTCTTTCAGTCTGTTTTGCAGGTTTGAGTAGTTGGGAATACTCAAGATAATCGTGCCGTCCGGTTTCAGAACTCTGGCGAATTCCCGAAAACAGAAGAAAATATTTTCGACATGTTCGGGCCCCTCGACGAAGCAGACATAGTCGAACAGATCATCAGCAAACGGGAATTTCTCGTTCAAATCAGCCCTGGTGATTTTTATTTCAGGATTCCTGGAATATTGAGGAAAAAGATCGGCCCCGGTTACATCAAAGCCCTCATTGTGCAGTCTCCAGGCCAGAGCCCCGGCGCCGGTCGGCATATCAAGCACGGTGCCCTTGGGGAGATTGGCCATGACCCTGCTGATGGCGGGATGGATCTCGCGGCGTGAAAAACTGGGAAATTTCCTGCCGTACACCTCGATTTCATCTTCCTGCTTATATGTCGGTCCAAATTCAGCCATTACAGCTCCTATCGCATCAGATGAACAATCGTCTTTTCAAATCACAGATGAGTTGCCTGCCCGTAAACCCCGCTGTACGTTCAGGCTCCGCCAGGGGGCCGGTGCAGGAGGAACCCATCCGCAGGTAATAGCGGTTGAACATCCGGGCGCTGATGCCCCATTTTTGGGTAAAGAGCAGATTGGCCCGTTTAACGGCCCTGCGCTTGAGCTTGTTGGTGGAAACCTCCAGAAAATGGTAGGCCCTGCTGGCGCCGATGCCCTTGAAAATCCTCACTCCTGCCTGCCAGAGCTTCATGCTGAAGTCAGGATCGGAATAGAAACCGGGGAAAAACTCGGTGCTGTAGCCGCCCACCAGATCCCAGATGCGGCGGTGGACAATATTGGGGGGCCAGGAAGCGCCGTTCCAGTCATCATACTGCAAAGAACCGCACGCTTCCAGCAGTTCCTTTTCGTCGAAATCAGCCGGTGAGCGTCCGAAATTGAACGGCGCCAAGGCGCAGCTCTTGCCGACATCCCTGGGCTCGATGGCGGTGGAGGAGAGAAAAAAGTAATCGTGTCCCACCTGCCTGATCTCTTCCAATAGGTGATGATCCCAGTCCGGACAGACATACATATCGTCGTTAAGATAGGCGATATAGTCTGTTCTGGCCAGAGAGCGAGCGGCGTTCAGGGCGTAACAGACGCCGATATTGTGCTCACTGCGGGTATGATCGATTTTCTGCTCTTGTGCCCATTCCAGTGTGCCGTCGCTTCCCTCGTTGATATGCAGGATGATCTGGTGGGCGTGGCGGCTGTTCTTGCGGATGCTTGCGACGCATAACTGCAGAAAGGGGAGATTGTTCAAACT
>JACRCG010000111.1 GCA_016219145.1 Deltaproteobacteria bacterium
GCGCTCATGTCAGCCACATCCAGGCCACATAGCCCAGCAACAGCGCGGCTCCGGCAGACATGGCAATCAGCGCTGTCGCCACCCGACCGGTGCTCCACCCGGCAGGCAACTCCCCGATCCGCAAGGTAAAACGAGCCAGGCAGTCCAGCGTGCCGTCAATTCCGGCCTCGTCGATCCCTTTCCAGAAAAACCGCGCCAGCCGGTCAAAGGGGCGGATAAAGAGCAGACGATAGAGATCATCAAGATACCAACCGGACAGGAAAAAATCCGAGCGCGGTGATCCGGCCTCTTCCGAAGCGAGCGAGGTGAGCCGCCTCGCACCTGTGTATCTTCTCCATGCCAGACCAAGACCGAGCAGGCTGGCTGCGGAGGCAATGATCTGGAGCGATATCTCGGTTGACGATGAGAAGTGTCCGTTTGCCGCGAAACCTGGAACCGCTTTTAGGAAGCCGGACAACAGGCCGTGGCTGCCAAAGTATTCCGGCAGGTTGAGCAGGCCGCCCAACAGGCCGAGCAGCGCCAGAGGGATCAGGGTGAGGGTCATGACTTTTGGCAGATCGTTACTTCTTCCCTCCCCTTCAAGGGGAGGGCCAGGGTGGGGATGGGGTTGAATGAGTGTGGCCGAAGTATTTTCCCCACCCTCACCCCAGCCCTCTCCCTGAGGGAGAGGGGGAATAAATTTCCCCCCATGAAACACCACAAACAGCATCCGGAAGGTGTAAAAGGCGGTCATCAGCGCCGTAACCAGTCCCAGAGCGAACAGGGCGCCGTAGAGCGGTCCGCCTTTTTCGAAAACAGCGCCTAAAATGGCATCCTTGCTGAAAAATCCTCCGCTTCCAGGAAACCCGGCCAGACAGAGCGAACCGACCAGGAACGGCCAGTAGATCTTCGGCAGTTTCGATTTCAGGCCACCCATCCGGAAAATATCCTGCTGGTGGTGCAGCGCTGTGATCACACAACCTGCGGCGAGGAACAGCAGCGCCTTGAAAAATGCGTGAGTCAGCAGGTGGAAAGAGGAAGCGGTCAAGGCTCCGGCCCCGACCCCCAGCACCATGTAACCGATTTGGCTGATGGTAGAATATGCCAGGATACGCTTCAGGTCGCGCTGGACGCAGGCACAGGTGGCGGCGTAGAAGGCGGTGGCCGCGCCGGTGACGGCAATGGCGGCCAGAGTCACCGGTGATGAGCCAATCAAGGGGAACATCCGCGCCAGCAGGTAGACCCCGGCTGTCACCATCGTTGCGGCATGGATCTGGGCCGAGACCGGTGTCGGGCCGGCCATGGCATCCGGCAGCCAGACCGAAAGCGGCAGCTGGGCCGATTTGCCTGCCGCACCGATCAGGAGCAGAATACCCAGAGCCGTGATGACGCCACTCGGCATCAGAAAGCCCATGCCGTTCAGCTCACTGATCGATTCGGTGCCAAAAAGCTGGAACATCCAGATCATGGCAATACCGAAGGCGGTGTCACCTATCCGGGTAACAATAAAGGCTTTTCGTCCGGCGGTAGCGTTTTTCTCATCAGTGTACCAGAAGCCGATCAGGGCGTAGGAGCAGAAACCGACCCCTTCCCACCCCAGGTACAGCAGCGGCAGGTTCTCAGCCAGGATCAGCACCAGCATGGCGAATACGAAGATGTTGAGAAGGGCGAAATAGCGGGCGAACGATTCTTCCTTCTGCATGTAGCCGACTGAGTAGAGGTGAATCAGTCCGCAAACGAAGGTTATCATCAGAGTCAGCGACAGGGATAGCTGGTCAAGATAGAGAGCGATAGGTGCCTTGAAATCGAAGTCTGACAACCAGGAGGCGTACTCGATTTTGACCGGTCCGCTGAACTGGAGGAAAGCCAGAACAGAGCAGACAAATGCGCCCCAGATCACGCCGCAGGCAATGCTTTCGCCCAGCCTGCGCGGCAGATGGCGGCCGAACAGGGCGTTGAAGATGCCGCCTGAGAGTGGCAAGATGAGTATGAGGGCGAGGTACAGTTTCATCTCACCCCTTCATCTCACTGAACATATCAGTGTCAACCGTCTTGCGCCGCCGGTGCAGATAGACCACCATCGCCAGCGCCAGTGATACTTCGGCCGAGGTCAGCGCCATGATAAATACGGCAAAAAGCTGCCCGTCGGCGTTGCCCCAGCGTGCCGAACCGGCCACAAAAACCAGCATGACCGCGTTGAGCATCACCTCGATGCAGACCAGCATCATGATCAGGTTGGCGCGCCAGGCCAGCAGACCACCCATGCCGATAAAGAACAGCAGGCCGGCAAGGATCAGGATATGTTCGAGTGGGACGATCAAACTGAAAACCCCTCCTGAAATCACGTTACCCTTAAAACAGGGTCGGCAGGTTACAAAACCAAAACCTTAATAGAACGCGGATGACGCGGATTAGACGGATATTCACGGATTATTGAAATCAGAAAGTTATTATTCTGGATTCGCGCAAATCCGCTCAATCCGCGTTCTATTTTTGTTGTATGTGGTCCGCATTTCAGGGTCATTTCTGTCGCCCCAGATACAGCGCCCCAACTAATGCAAACAGCAGTTGCAGTGAAATCAGCTCGACAGCCAGTCCATGCTCCCGGAACAGACTGACCGCCAGCTCGCGGATAGTCGGCATGACTGCTGGAGCGCTGCTGACAGCATGACGTGAAACGATCACCAGTGCCAGAGAACCTATACTGATACCGGAAAGCAGTACAGCCGGCAGCCACTCCTTCCATCCGGGCGACATCCCCTTTTCCGGATGCCCCAGGTCGAGCATCATGATCACAAACAGGAACAGCACCATAATGGCGCCGGCGTAGAGTATTACCTCAAAAGCCGCCACCAGCGGCGCCATCAGCAGGTAGAAAATGACCGCCATGCTGAACAGTGAAGTCACCAGAAACAGGATGGCATGCACCGGATGCTTTTCGGTGATGGCCAGGATCGTCCCGATGACGGTTACAGCTGCCAGTATGTAGAAGATAGCTTGTTCCATGAAATCACAATCGATATCTCACAGAGCTCACAGAGGCACGGAGAGTATCAATTCCTTTAACCTGACATGTTCTGAAAAGGTTATTTTTGTTTTAATCACGCTTCAAATAAATCTAGCTGAGTTGCCTAGGCGTATTCGCTGTTTTGTCAATACGTTACCCGTTTTTCTCTGAGCCTCTGTGAACTCTGTGAGAACAGATTATTACGGCATCAACGTTCTGACATCAACCGGTGGAGTTTCTTCCTGTCCCGCTCCGCGCTGCCGGGCAACACCAATCCCGGCCTGGCGGTAGAAATTGTAGCTGGAATCCTTGCCGCAGCCGTTTATCAGCAGATCCTCCTTTTCATAAACCAGATCCATGATGTCACGCTTGCAGATCTCGTAGTCGGGAGTCATCTGGATCGCCAGGGTCGGGCAGGCTTCGGCGCACAGGCCGCAGAAGATACAGCGCGAAAAGTTGATCCGGAACCAGGCCGCATAACGGCGGCCATCGGCCTGCTCAGCTGACTGCATCGAGATGCAGTCTACCGGGCAGGCTGCCGAACAGAGGTAACAGGCCACGCAGCGCTCACCGCCTTCCGGATCGCGGGTCAGAACGATTCTGGCCCGGTAGCGCGGGTAGGGCGTCCGCTTCTCCTCCGGATACTGGATCGTGACCGGTTTTCGCAGCATATGAGACAGAGTGACCCGAAAACCACCCAGAATGGCCTGTATGTCAGAAATTATTCTCATGGAAAAAGCAGAACGCGGAGTCAGCCGGATATACACAAACACACGCGGACACGACTCAAGTATCCTGAAAATCTGCGTGAATCCGCTCCATCCGCGTCATCCGCGTTCTATTGCCTTTCTTTTTATTATTCTCAGGCGTTGCCGTGTTTGGCCCGCTCGGCCTTCTTCAGCAGCGCCGATGCCAGCGGGTGTTCATTGTTCTCGGCATAGCGACTGGCGGTGTTGCCGGCTGGAGTTTTGAGCGACGGATTGGCGCCCCCCTCCAGAAGGGCCTGTACCGTCTGGTTGCAGCCGTAGATAGCGGCCAGCATCAGCGGAGTATGTCCTTCGCGGTCTCTGGCATCCGGGTCAGCCCCTTTTTCCAGCAGCATTCTGGCTATCTCGGTATGCCCGTTGGCGGCGGCGTAGTGCAGGGCTGTCTTGCCCTTGTCGCTGCTGGCGGTGATATCAGCGCCGCGATGCAGCAGATCCTTCACAAAGTCCTTGACTCCCTCTTTGGATGCCTTGATCAGCGGGGTGTGGCCATGACGGTCCTTGGCGTTCACGCTTTCCATGTTTGACTCCTCCTTTTGGCGGTTGATTATTGGACTACAGAGTCCGTCGGTTATCGGTTCAATGCCAGCCACCAGCCGGTGACCAGAATATTTATCAGTGCCAGCGGTGTCAGCAGCTTCCACCCCAGATGCATCAGCTGGTCATAGCGCAGACGGGGCAGAGTGCCGCGCATCCAGATAAAGAAAAATGCAAAAGCCAGCGTTTTTACAGAGAACCAGACCACCGGCGGCAGCAGCGGGCCATGCCAGCCCCCCAGAAAGAAAGTCGCTGCCAGACCGCCCAGAACAATGATGTTGATGTATTCTCCGACGAAGAACAGTCCGAAGCGCATCCCTGAATATTCGGCATGGAAACCGGCCACCAGCTCCCCCTCGGCTTCGGGAAGGTCAAACGGGATTCGTTTGCATTCTGCGGTGATGCTGACCAGAAAGATGATGAAAGCCAGCGGCTGGTAGACGACAAAAGGCACGCTGGCCTGCGCTGCAACAATGTCGGTCAGACTGAAAGAACGGGCCAGCATGACCACCGGCACCAGGGAAAGCCCCATCGAAAGTTCATAGGAGATCATCTGTGCCAGGCCGCGGATACCGCCCAGCAGGGCGTATTTTGAATTGGAGGCCCAACCCCCCAGAGCCACGCCATAAACGGCAATGGATGAGAGTGCCAGAAAGAACAGCAGCCCCACATTCAGGTCGGTAACAACCAGCGGCAAAGGGCGTCCGAATATCGTCAGGGTGGCGCCGAAAGGGATTACGGCGAAAATCAGTATGGCAGGGATGGCGGCCATGGCCGGAGCCAGATAGAACAGCCATTTGTCGGCGGAGGCCGGTACGAAGTCTTCTTTGGTGAGGAGCTTGATCAGATCCGCCAGCGGCTGCAGCAGGCCGAAAGGGCCGACCCGGTTCGGACCTTTGCGATCCTGAATCCAGGCCAGAATTTTCCGTTCGGCAAAAACCAGGTAGGCGGCCAGAGTGAGTATTACGAAAAAAACCACCCCCAGTTTGGCCGAAAAAAGCGCTATGTCCAGAGAGGATGCCGTCATGTAAACCCGTATGAAACAGGTAAGAGGAACACACAGATAACAGCCGCTTTTTTATACCATACAATAGTGCCAAACGCCACAGGCTAATTGCAAAATTTTTCGGTAATGATCGAATATAATTAAACGCTTGAATCACAGGGCACGGGAACACTATAATGCGCGACCCAAGGAGAGTTTACATGAATGTGAATCAGGCTGATTTTATAAAGAGCGCGGCAAAACCGAAAGATTATCCGCCACCCGGCTTGCCGGAGGTGGCCTTCGTCGGACGCTCCAATGTCGGCAAATCCTCGCTGATCAACGTGCTGGCCGGGCGCAAGGGGCTGGTTCGCACCAGTTCAACCCCCGGCCGGACCCAGCTGATAAATTTTTTTGACATCAACGGCATCCTGACGCTGGTCGATCTGCCCGGCTACGGCTACGCCAAAGCGCCTCCCGAGCTTCGCAAGCAGTGGGGGCCGATGATCGAGGCCTATCTGGCCTCGCGAGAAAGCCTGAAAGCGGTGGTGCTGATTCTGGACATCCGTCGCGAACCATCCGAGGGCGACCTGCAAATGCTGCGCTGGCTGGAGATATACAATATTCCGCCGATCATCGTTTTGACCAAATGTGACAAGCTCTCGAAAAATGAGTTTGCCAAACAGCGCTCGATTATTGCTGCCGCCATCAAGCGCGACAAGGGGATGCTGCTCCCGTTTTCGGCTCTCTCCAGAGAGGGGCGCGACGGCATCTGGAGCACAATCGGCAGCGTGCTGGAAATTAACCTGTAAACGGAAAACACCTTATGAAAAAAAGAGCCGTTCCTTCCGGATCGACCCCCATGCCTGACATGCAGAAACGCCCCGACACGCGCCGTATACCGATCGCCAAGGTGGGGGTCAAGGACATCACCTATCCGGTGGTGGTGATGGACAAGAACCGCACCCTGCAGCACACCGTGGCGCGGGTCAACATGTACGTCGATCTCCCCCATCACTTCAAGGGAACCAACATGAGCCGTTTTGTGGAGATTCTCAACAAGTACCGCGAACAGATCGCTCTTGACAAGCTGGAGACCATTCTGGAGGAGATGAAGTCGAAACTGGGCTCTGCCAGCGCTCACCTGGAAATCCAGTTTCCTTATTTTATCGATAAAGCTGCGCCGGTCTCGGGCGCCAAAAGCCTGATGGAGTACACCTGCGAGTTCAGCGCCTCCATGACCGACACTCTCGATTTCGTACTCGGCATCAAGGTGCCGCTCACCTCGCTCTGCCCTTGCAGCAAGGAGCTCTCTCGCTTTGGAGCCCATAACCAGCGCAGCGTCATGACCGTGCGGGTACGCTATCGAGATTTCATCTGGATCGAGGATCTGGTCGAACTGATTGAACAGTGCGGCTCCAGCCCGCTCTACTCTCTGCTCAAGCGCGAGGACGAGAAGTTCGTCACCGAGCAGGCCTATGAAAATCCGAAATTTGTGGAGGATATGGTGCGCGAGGCATATTCACGTCTTGCCGCAGTTGAAAACATCACCTGGTTTTCGGTTGAGACCGAAAACTTCGAATCGATTCACAACCATTCGGCCTACGCGGCGGTGGAGTTGGACCGGCGATGTCAAGAAATGCCCTGATCGTCTTCGCCCGCGAACCGGTTCCCGGTCAGGTCAAAACGCGGCTGGCGGCTTCTGTCGGCGACATCGCCGCAGCGGATAAATATGCTTCGATGCTGGAGAATGTGCTGAGCAACTGCCGAAAGCTGACAGGTGTTGAGACAACCGTGTTCTGGGACTGTAATGAGGCTTCACTCCCGCTGTTGGAAAGACGCTACGAATGCCGATCAAAACTACAGGGCGTCGGCAAGCTCGGACAACGGATGCAGGCTGCTTTCGCGGAGATATTCGGAAGCGGCTGTGATCATTGCTGCATTATCGGCAGCGATTCACCCGACTTGCCGGTTTCGTACATTCTGGAAGCTTTTGATCGGCTGACCTCGCCACAAACCGACGCAGTCTTCGGGCCGACTCATGACGGCGGCTACTACCTGCTGGGCCTGTCCCGTCTATGGCCGCAACTCTTCGAGAATATCGACTGGAGTACTCCGCAGACGCTTTTGCAAAGCCTGGATGCAGCAGGTAAAGCCGGAATCAGGGCCGCCCTGCTGCCGAAATGGTATGATATCGACACGCTGGACGACCTGGAAGAATACCGGGCGCGTACCGGCGCCAAATCGGGTATGTTGAGAGTAAGCGAGGAGTTATGAAACCTGTTCTGATTATCGCTGCCATGCCTCAGGAAATACTTCTTCTGGAGAGTTCTCTGGCGCACTCGACCAGAATGAAGAGCGCCGGTTTTGAGTATCTTGAAGGCAGGCTCGGGAGCCTCAAAATCGTTGTCTGCGCCGGCGGCGCCGGTAAAATAAATGCCGCCGCCGCCACTGCGGTTTTGATCGAGAAACACCACCCCCGTCTTGTAATCAGCACAGGCTCGGCGGGAGCCTATGTCGGCAGCGGCCTGTCGATAGGCAATCTGGCTGTCGCCAGTGAAGAATTGCTGGCAGATGAGGGTGTAATGTTGAAGGACGGCTGGAAGGATCTGAGCTACATGGGGCTGCCGGCGCTTGATAATGGTGGCCGGCAGCATTTCAACTCGATTGTGCTTTCAAGGCATGCTTCCGAAAAAGCCATGCAGCTGGCCGACTACTACGGAGTATTTCTGATGCGGGGGCGTTTTGCCACGGTTTCAACCTGTAGCGGGACTGTGCAGCGCGGCGAGGAACTGGTCGGACGCTGGAATGTAATTGCCGAAAACATGGAAGGCGCTGCGGTGGCGCAGGTTTGTCTGCGCTATGGCATTGACTGCCTTGAAATTCGTGGCATCAGCAATATGGTAGAAGAGCGTGATATGAAGAAATGGGATCTGCCGCGCGCCGTGGAGGCTGCCCAGCGTTTTGTTCTGAAATACCTGGAAGAGATGAGCAGGCCGGTCAACGCTCTCCGAAGATAGCCGTTCCGACCCGTACCAGCGTGGCGCCCTCCTGGATGGCGGCCTCGAAATCGCCCGACATCCCCATTGACAACTCCTTCATCTTGACCCCTGGAATCCGCTCTGCGGCGATTGCCAGGGAAAGCTTTCTCAACTCGGCGAAATAGGGGCGGGCCGCCTCAGGATCGTCGAAAAACGGAGGCATTGTCATAAGCCCCTGCACCCTGATATTGGGCAGCAGAGCGCAATCCCGCAGCAGTTGCATGGCCCCTTTCTCCGTTGTCCCTGACTTGGAGATCTCGCCGGATATATTTACCTGTACCAGAATATCGCAGATTTTACCAAGCCGGCCCCACTGCCGGCTGATCTCTTCAGCCAGGGAAAGCCGGTCAACCGAGTGAATCAGTGAAACCTTTCCGGCGATGTATTTGACCTTGTTGCTTTGCAGATGCCCTATAAAGTGCCATGTTACTCCATCCCTGATATCTTCCAGCTTGGCGGTCAACTCCTGGACATAGTTTTCACCGAAGTCCGTCTGCCCGGCCCGGAACGCCTCCGCAATGTCTGTCGCCGGGCGGGTTTTGGATACCGCCACCAGACGGACAGCCGCAGGATCACGGCCGGCTCCCTCGGCTGCCGACTGAATGCGCCGGTTGATCTGTGCCAGGTTTTCGGCGATAGACATGGCGCCCCGCTTAATCCACTGCCTGCATGGTTTGTAGTACCTCGTACAACTCGGTCATCGGCAGGCCGATCACATTTGAATATGAGCCGTTGATGGAGCGTACGAAATGAACCGCCCCGCCCTGAATTGCGTAAGCGCCGGCCTTGTCCATGGGGCAGCCGCTCCTGATATAAGCAGCTATCTCGGATTCTCTAAGTGATTTGAAGGTGACTTCCGTGCTGACGCAGCGGCTGACGTGAATGCTGCTGATTCTGTCAAACACCGTAAAGCCGGTGATCACCTCATGATCCCGTCCGGAAAGCGCCAGAAGCATTCTGGCGGCATCGGACTCATCGGCTGGCTTACCGAGTATGGCGCCGTCAAGGACAACAACCGTGTCAGCGCCGATAAAAAAACGCCCTTCGGCCCTGTTCGCAACCGCATCGGCCTTTTCACGCGAAAGCCTCATGACATGATCGGCAGGTTTCTCTCCCGGCAGAACGTCTTCACAGATATCTGCCGCCGTGACGCTGAATTCCAGGCCGGCCAGCGCCATCAATTCGGTTCGGCGCGGTGAAGCAGATGCCAGCACTATTGAGCCGTGGCTGTTGTTCATCATCGTTTATCCCCCAAAGCGTCCGGACCGGAACTATCCTTACGCTGATCATTTGCCTTCTGCTGCAACTCCGTTTCGTTCAGTCGCCTGCCATCCTTCTTCCGGCGGACTCTGTCCAGAATGACAATAGCCAGAACGATGACACTCCCCAAGACGATGCTGGCCGCTACTCCGTTAACAAGGCCGTAGACCAGCGAGGCAACGCCCATTGTCAGAAGCAGCGCCTCCATCGACAAAATCCGGCCGATCAGGGATGCTTCCTGGATTTCCTTACCGGTGTCATGCGGCATGGTCCGGCGTCCCTTTCCACGGAAACATCTTGCCCGGATTCAGGATATTGTTTGGATCAAGAGCCGCCTTGATGGCCTTCATGGCCCCGATCTGCTGGGGCGACAATTCAAGCTCAATGTAAGGAGCCTTGGAAAGGCCGACGCCATGCTCGCCGGACATGGTGCCGTTCAGGTCAAGCGCAGCCTGGAACACCTCCCGGATCGCCTCGTGCGCCTTTTCATCCATACCCGGCACCTCTTTGTCCACCATGATATTGACATGGATATTGCCGTCTCCGGCATGGCCGAAGTTCACAATCGGGATATCGTACTTTTGCTGAATCTTTTCGATGGTTCGGATGATTTCGGGAACCTTGCTGCGCGGCACCACAACATCCTCGTTATATTTGGTGGGATTGATATCCCTCAGAGACGGCGACACCAGCCGCCGCACTCGCCAGAGTTCTTCCGACTCGGCGGCGTCCCTGGCGGCCCGGAACTGGACCAGCCCCAGCGGCTTGATCAAATCGTGAATCATCGCGGCCTGCTTCTCAATCAGGTCGCGATCGCCATCCACCTCAATCAGCAGCACCGCACGTCCCTCGGCCGGGATACCCAGATTGAAGCGCCGCTCAACGCATTGCAGAGTCGCATAATCCATGAATTCAAGAGTGGTCGGGATAATCTTGTTGCCGATAATGGTCGAAACCGCCTTGGCAGCCCCGTCGATGGAGTCGAAGATCGTCAGCATGGTCTTCTTGGCATCCGGAAACGGCAGAATCTTGAAGATGATCTTGGTTATGACGCCCAGTGTCCCCTCGCTGCCGCACAGCAGGCGGGTCAAGTCATATCCGACCACCGCCTTGTAGGTCTCGCCGCCGGTTCGAATGATTTCACCGGTCGGCAGCACCACCTCCAGCCCCATCACGAAGTCGCGGGTAACGCCGTACTTGACGCAGCGCGGGCCGCCGGCATTCTCGGCCACGTTGCCACCCAGAGTCGAAAATTTAAGCGAGGCCGGATCGGGCGGATAGAAAAATCCCAGTTTTTCGACCGCCAGCTGGAACTGTTCTGTCACAACCCCCGGCTCGACCTCGGCGATCAGGTTTTCCTGATCAATCCGCAGGATACGGTTCATGCGGGTCGTCACCAGTACTACGCCGCCCCCTTTGGGAAGTGAACCGCCGGTAAAACCGCTCCCGGCGCCGCGCGGAAATACCGGGAAACGCCTGAGATTAGCCAGTTTCAGGACTTCGGACACCTCAAATGCGTTGGCAGGGTGCAGCACCGCATCGGGCAGAAACTCCATCTGGGTGGCGTCATAACCGTAGCAGATCATGTCCTGCCTGCTGGTGGTGATGTTTTCAGGGCCGACAATTTTGGTCAGTTCAGCGATCAGATGCGCCTCAAGCATGGCAAGTCCTCTCAGATTGATTTCAGTCATGTACGATACATGATGAGCGCTTGTTTCTGCAAGACCGTTTTCCGGAGGCAGCATTAATAGAGCCGATGAAAAACGCTGTTGCCACAGAGAGCTAAACCATTTATCCTTGCCGCCGGTTATCACATAAAAACAATGGAGGTTCACAAGGATGAAGCGTTTGGTAAAGTTTTTTGCAGTCGGGATTCTGGCAGCACTGATAACAGTGCCGGCCTTTGCAGCACAAGAAGCAAACAAGGCGGAAGCCAGGACGGTTACAACCCCCTCAGGCCTCAAGTACGTCGATGTTGTTGTCGGCAAGGGAGCCTCTCCGGTGGCCGGCAAGCAGGTCAGGGTGCATTACACCGGCACTCTTGAAAACGGCAAGAAGTTCGACAGCTCGCTTGACCGCGGGCAGCCGTTTTCGTTTACCATCGGGGTTGGCCAGGTCATTCCGGGCTGGGATGAAGGCGTTATGACCATGAAGGTCGGCGGCAAACGCAAACTGATCATTCCATCCAAACTCGGTTATGGGACCAGAGGAGCGGGAGCGGCAATCCCCCCCAACGCTACCCTGCTGTTTGATGTGGAACTGCTGGACGTCTCGCGCTGATAAACCGACTTTCAAAGGATGCTGGTATGGACCGTAAAAGGATCGAGTCACTCTTCGCCCGCACTGCATCATTACGCTGTCTGGTTGTCGGCGACCTGATGCTGGATGAATATCTGTGGGGCAAAACGGAGCGTATTTCGCCCGAGGCGCCGGTGCAGGTGGTTGATGTGCTGCGCGAGGAGCTGCGTCTGGGAGGGGCCGGGAATGTTGTAAACAACCTGGTAGCCCTGGGTGTTCAGGTGGCGGTCTGCTCGGTAATCGGCGATGATGATAACGGCCGGGCGCTTCTGGATGAGTTTTCCCGCAGAAATGTTGCCTGCGATGCGGTTTTCCGGGATCCCGGTCGCCGCACCAGCCGCAAGACACGGGTGGTGGCCTCCAATCAGCAGATTGTAAGAATTGATCGCGAGAGCAGGGAATCACTGGGAAGCAGCCTCGAAACGAAGGTCTGTGAATGGATTACGGCGCACGCGACCGAGTTTGATGTCATCGTCCTGTCCGATTATGGCAAGGGGGTCCTGACCCCTGCCGTAATCACTGCGGCGATCTCTGCAGCCGCCGCAGCCGATATTGCGGTGCTGGTAGATCCCAAGGGGACCGATTTTGGCCGTTACAGCGGAGCGACCCTGTTGACGCCAAACCGCAAGGAGGCCGAGGCAGCGTCCGGCATTGCCATTCGTGACCCGGAAACGCTGGCCGAGGCGGCCAGAGCTATCATGAATGCTGTCAATTTGCAGCATCTCCTGATCACCCGCAGCGAGGAAGGCATGTCGCTTTTTTCTCTCAGTGGAGACGCTGTCCACATCCCAACCGTCGCCCGGGAGGTCTTTGATGTCTCCGGAGCAGGCGATACGGTTCTTGCCGCATTGGCGGCCGGGATCGCGTCCGGCCTGACCATGGCCGAGGCGGCCCGGCTGGCAAACATCGCTGCCGGAATCGCAGTCGGCAAACTGGGAACCTCCATTGTCACTCCGCAGGAGATCATAGATGCGGTTGCCCTGACCCACCGCGACAGCGATTCCAAGATTAAAACGCTGGATGTGCTGACAGCCGTCATTGCGGCTGAAAAAGCATCCGGCAAGCGGATTGTCTTCACTAACGGCTGTTTCGACCTTTTGCATGCCGGGCATGTCAAATATCTTCAGAAAGCCCGTTGCCTGGGTGGGCTGCTGGTCCTGGGGCTGAACAGCGACGCCTCGGTGCGCCGTTTAAAAGGTGAAAAACGTCCGCTTATAAGTGAAGACGAACGCGCTCATATCCTGGCGGCTCTCGACTGCGTTGACTATGTCGTTGTTTTTGATGAGGACACCCCGCTGGAGCTGATTACCGCTCTGAAACCGGACATCCTGGCAAAAGGGGGCGATTATACTCTGGAAGGGGTAGTCGGGAGGGATTTTGTAGAGGCTTACGGAGGACGGGTAGAACTGGTCTCATTTGTTGACGGAAAATCGACTACTAATTTGATTGAGCGTGTTCTGGAGTTGTATTCAAACGATTGAAAAAGGCCTGTAACAGCAGGAATAGTCTGGTTATTACACGAATTATCTGATATTAGAAGACATTTCATGAGTATTGATATCTGGGGGGGCGGTCATGGCACAGAAGAGCGAACCACGCCGGGAATTATGGATCCTAGGCGTAAAACCGGGTGAGGGGCGTGAAGACATTGTCTGCTCATATCTTGCATCAGGCGGCTATACCAGCCGTCTTGAACAGTTTGATAACATCGAAACAGGCAGGCCGCTTGGAATCGTGCTGGACATTTCCCCTTTTTCAGACGACGGCTGGGGACAGCTGCTGAAAATAAAAGGAACGGCCGCAACCCGGAATATCCCGGTTCTGCCGGTCTTTTTAAGCGAAAAAGGGAAGGTTGGAGGCGTGTTTCCGGTGGCCGGGTTCTTTACACTGCCGATTGATGAACAGTACCTTCTGGACCGACTGGCGGTCTATGGTCTGACCGAAGACCTTGAAACCTGGGATCTTCAGGCATTGGTTGTGTCCCGCTCAGGCGAAGACCAGCTCTCCAGAGCGCTTGAATCATTGGGTTTTGGGGTCATTAAGGGTTATACCGGTAAAGAGGCTCTGGCGCTGACCTCCATACATCCGCAATATCTGGCCTTCAGCTCTCACATGTTGCCGGATATGTCAGGATTTGAGATGCTGGAAAAATTCAGGCTTTTCCCGTACAGCCGCAACATTCCTATCTTTGTGCTTCTCAAAGCTGAGATGAAAAGCGGAGAGAAGCTGGCCATGAGCCGCGAGATAGCCCACCTGGTCAGCAAGAAGCAGTTGTCATGCGAGGAATTTCTTTCCTATCTGCGACGGCGCGAGTAATTCCGAATTGACACCGCCTGTTGGTTTATGTTATGAGAGTTAGGTTTTTGGGTACTAAGGTCGGCACGCGGACATCTGCTCATGGATAATCAAAAGAGGGATCTGCTGCAAAGCCTGGCGATGGTTTCCAGCATGGGCATTTCGGTAGTACTGGCGATCGCCATCGGCGTATGGTTCGGGCTTACGCTGGATCGCTGGCTTGATACAACGCCCTGGTTCTTTTATATTTTTTTGTTGATCGGTATAGCGGCCGGCTTCAAGAATATTTACGTAATCGCTGGCAGGGAGATCCGCAAAAATGATGGCAGCGATCAACGAAGATAACCTCTTCGGTGTCATCATCAAAGGCAGTCTGGGGCTGCTGGCGGCCTTGACTGTCGCAGGGTGCGCGTTTTTCTCAACCAGGACCGGCCTTGGCATTCTGGCCGGCGGCTTTGTTGCAATTATAAACTTTTTATGGATGCGCAATGTGCTGCAGCGCATCCTCGGCCTGCTCCCCGCCAGACCGGGGCTCTATGCCCAGCTCAGGTTCATTGCGCGGATCAGCATAACCGGACTGTTCATCTATCTGTTGATCATTTCAGGATGGTTCTCACTGGCGGGATTGATGGTAGGACTTTCCGTGATTGTAGCCAACATAATCGCACTTTCAATATACGGCGCGCTACGCGCAGGAGGTTAGCTCCATGGTTCACCCGTTACTGTTTCTTGAATTTTTCCGCAAACTGTTGGCCCCGCTGCACATTACCGGAGCCAGCGCCGACGCCATAATCTACACCTGGCTGGTTATTATCCTTCTGCTGGTGCTTTCACTTTTGGCCACATCTGCTATCAAGTCGATCCCGGGCAGCTTGCAGAATTTCATGGAAGCGGTTATCGGCAGCATTGAGAACATGATTGTGGAAACCATGGGTGAGCATGGCCGCCCATTTTTCCCGCTGATCGCCACTCTGGCAATCTTCGTGCTGGTTTCCAACCTGATCGGACTGATTCCGGGCTTCTTTCCTCCTACCGCCAACATAAATACGACCGCAGCCTGCGCGGTGATCGTATTTATTTCGACACACGTTGTCGGACTCAAACACCACGGCGCCGGTTACATAAAACATTTCCTGGGACCGATCGCCTGGCTGGCTCCTATCATGTTCTTCATCGAGGTTATCGGCCATCTGAGCCGCCCGGTGTCCCTTACCTTGCGTCTCTTTGGTAATATGAACGGACACGAGCTTGTTTTGATGATCTTCTTCGGCCTGGCGCCATTTTTGGTGCCCCTGCCCATGATTCTTATGGGTGTTCTGGTTTCATTTATCCAGGCCTTCGTGTTCATGCTCCTGGCTATGATCTACATCCAGGGTTCACTTGAGCACGCACACTGATTACCAAGTTTATTAAGGCGAAGCCTTCACGATTTCAAATCCTATACTGTTTAGGATCAAACCACCAAGAAGAGAGGAGAAGTAAAGATGAGCTTTTTTACAATGTGTGTTCTGGCAGCAGGTATTGGTATGGCACTCGGCACTCTGGGCACCGGCATCGGCCAGGGTCTGGCAGTTAAAAGCGCCGTTGAAGGCGTTTCCCGTAACCCCGGCGCTTCCGGAAAAATCCTGACCACCATGATGATCGGTCTGGCCATGATCGAGTCCCTGGCAATCTACGCTCTGGTTGTCTGTCTGATCATTCTGTTCGCCAACCCCTACAAAGACATCGCTATCAAACTGGCAGAAACTGTTGCCAAGTAATTCCTGATTACAAGGTAATCCAAACAAAAAAGGCATCCGGTAAGGATGCCTTTTTTGTTTGATGCCGGATCAATCAGATCATTCTATTCATCATCCTTGAGCATTCCCTCGACTGCATTCGATAACAGGCTTTCAACAACGTCCCCGTTTTCCAGCTTGACAACCGATCTGACCGTGTAGCTGTATACTGTATTTCTCGCCAGACCGCTGTCAATATATTCCATCCCTGCAAACGGCTCTCTGTTCAACGGCAGATATGACGCAGTACCCTGTTGTGTGCGGCGGTATATGTTATAGCCAACAAAACGGCCAACAGACGGCAAGCTTGTGAATGAGACCTTGATCTCGGTTGGGAATGACTCGGCCTTGATAACTGGGGCAGGAGTAGGCGTAACAGGGCTGATAGCGACCGGGTTTGATGAAGAGCCGTCCGAGCCATCGGCGGCGAATGGCACCAGGCTGTATGAATAGGTTTTTCCTGCGCTCACATCACCATCAAGAATGACAATACGGCTGCCGAATCTCTGTACTTCTTCGGGCAGCAGACCCAGATCCAGTTTGCGAAACAGGAAATAATCGGCCAGGCATGAGTTGCAGAGCTGTTCTCTGGGGAGATCGCTCTGGCGCTTGCTGATTTTTACGCCGGCCAGTCCGGATAGCTTCCGCCCACCCCTGTCTTTGTCCGGCAGCACAAACTGCAACTTTACAGCGCTGCCGCTCTGGCTGACCGTAACAGCGCCGGGGGCGCTGGGCACCAGCATGTCCGGGTAATGCAGAGGCCCTTTTTTCCCGCAGGCGGTCAGAGCCAGCATCAATATGACCAGCGTATACAGGTTGCGCAAGTTAGTCTCCTATTTTGGCATGCCGGACAAAGATGCGGCGTCCATCCGTACATCGAAAATTCCTGTCGGCGATGTAAATCTGACCCGGTCCTGATGAATCTCCAGAATTTTTGCCCCTGCAACCGATTTACCTTCCTGCATCAGAAACCCGTTTACGACAGCACGTCTGGCACTGCGTTCTTCCTGCCAGGCGACGCCGGAAACCTTTATATCAGCTCGCGCCGGAACGGTCTGAACAGCACTCTTATTCATATTTGCAGATACCGGCGGTGTTTGCGCCAATTTGTTTTCAGCTCTTGCATTACGTGCCGATTCATCTGAGGGCACATTCTTCGGCTGCGCATTTACAGGAGGCGATACTGCTGGCGGGGACGGCTGTGCTGTCATTATCGGAGCCGTCGCGGCTGGTGGTACTGCAACAGCCGTATCAGGAGCCTTTATTGAAGAGCGCGAAGCCACGGCGCCCTGTTTTTTTTCGCCCTTCAGCACGAACCAGGTGGCCGTAAAGGTGACCAGCGAGACCAGCACCGCAGCAACAATAATCTTCCAGGCCCCACCACGGGCTGTTCGCGGCACACGCGTCTGAAACAGATCGCCTGATATGCTTGTCATGCCGCCCATTGCAGTTTTTTTGATTTTTTCGCGTTCGACTTTTTTAAGCGCATCCAGAATATAACTCATAGAACTCTCTGCTTCCCTTTTCTGAACCAGTCAGCGAACCGCTCCCAGGCACCGCCATGACCATGGGCAGTCCGGGCTTCTGCAATTACCGTAGCCGCAGTCAAGCGTGTGACCGCATGCGTTTCCTCAGTCCAGGCCATAACCAGAGCCTGCTCGCAAACAACGTTGATCAGACGCGGAACCCCTTTGGAAAATCTGAAGATTTTCTTGATCGCATCTTTTGAAAATAATTCCGGATTGCGGCCGCCGGCCAGCCTCAGGCGATGCCTGATGTATTCGGCAGTATCAATAAAATCCATCGGAGCCAGATTGCACCTGATGGTGATACGCTGGTTAAGTTGGCGCAAATCATGACGATTAAGAATATCATCAAATTCAGGCTGGCCGGCCAGGATAATCTGGATCAGTTTATCCGTTTCGGTCTCAAGATTGGAAATCAGACGGACCTGTTCGAGTACGTCCGGCTTGAGGTTTTGTGCTTCATCAATCACCAGTACTACTGTCCTGCCCTGGCTGTTCTGTTCGAGTAAAAACCGGTTGAGCGCGTTAAGATAACCGGCCGAACTTTTCTGTTTGACCGGTATTTCAAACTCGCTGCAAATATTGGACAGCAGCTGCACTCGAGTGAGATGAGAGTTTAAGATCAGTGCGTTTCTGTATTTCTCCTGCCTGAGATGCTCCATCAGGGTACGAAGCATTGTCGTTTTGCCGGTTCCCACCTCGCCGGTAAGCGAGATAAAACCGGCATGGCTGTCAACGCCGTACAAAAGACGTGCAAACGCCTCTCGGTGGATATTGCTGAGGTACATGAAATGAGGATTGGGGGTGATTGTAAACGGTTTTTCGTGTAAGCCGAAAAAATCGCAGTACATCTGGAATTACTTCCCGGCCCGCACGTTCCGGATCTCGGCCCAGACCCGTTCCCTGGCAGTGCCCCCGGGAATATTGCGGGCATTGACGCTGGCTTCCACCGTAATACAGGCGAAGATGTCACTATCAATCATGGCTGAGAAAAGCTGCCAGTCTGCCAGGGCAAGTTCCGTGATATCCACCCTGTTTTCAATACAGTATGCCACCGCCTTGCCAACCGCTTCATGGGCATCCCGGAAGGGGAGACCTTTGCGAACCAGGTAATCGGCGACATCGGTGGCCGTAGAAAAACCCTGCCCGGCCGCCTGGCGCATGTGTTCGGTGTTGACCCGCATTTCGCGAATCATCTCGGCAAATATCTTCAGGCTCCCCTTGACCGTATCAATGGTATCGAAAAGAGGTTCCTTATCTTCCTGCATATCCTTGTTGTAGGCCAGCGGCAGGGACTTCATGGTCGTCAGGAGCGCCATCAGGTTGCCGTAGACCCGGCCGGTCTTGCCCCGCACCAGTTCGGGCACATCCGGATTTTTCTTCTGCGGCATGATCGATGAACCGGTGCAGAAACCGTCCGACAGTTCGATGAAGCGGAAAGAGCTGGTGGACCAGAGAATCAGTTCTTCTGAAAACCGGGAGAGATGCATCATCAGGATAGAGGCATCCGCCAGAAACTACAGGGCAAAGTCACGGACGGACACCGAATCGAGCGAGTTGCGGGTTATGGCTGGAAAGTCGAGCTGCTCGGCCACATATTCCCGGTCGATCGGAAAGGTGGTCCCTGCCAGCGCTCCGGCCCCCAGGGGCATGACGTTGACCCGCTTCAAACAATCATCCAGACGCCCCTTGTCGCGCTTGAACATCTCCACATAAGCCATCAGATGGTGGGCAAACAGGATCGGCTGGGCGGTCTGCAGATGAGTAAAACCGGGCATGAGCGTATCCAGATTGGCCTCGGCCTGGTTCAGCAGGGCATCGATCAACAGATCCAGATAAGTGGTGATTTCAACGATTTCATCCCGCAGGTAGAGACGGATATCCAGTGCTACCTGGTCGTTGCGCGAACGGCCGGGGTGCAGACTTTTGCCGGCCTCACCGATGGCAGCCGACAGGCGGGCCTCGATGTTCATGTGGATATCTTCCAGAGAGATGGAAAAATCGAATTCGCC
>JACRCG010000114.1 GCA_016219145.1 Deltaproteobacteria bacterium
AGGATATACTTGGTGACCGGCGCAAGGAAGTTACTGTAGAACTGATACAGAAAACTGTTGTCGACTACTTCGACATGAAACTGGCCGACCTTAAATCCGAAAAACGACTCAAAAATATTGTTCTGGCCAGACAGGTTGCAATATGGCTTTGCAGGGATATGACAAAAGCATCCTACCCTGATATAGGTTTGAAGTTTGGCGGTAAAGACCACTCCACGATAATACATTCGTTCAAGAAGATAGATAAGGCAATTGCAGATGATTCTAAACTATCTAAAATTATTGAAGAAATTAAACTTATCCTGTTGAAGTAAGGAAAAACTGTTGATCCGGTGTGGATAACTGTTGATAAAATTTCAGCCTGTTTAAAAAGTTAAGTTATACCAGATAATATCAACAGGTATTACATACTATATTTTATAACTGATTCAATATGTTGCGTGATTATCACCTGTTTCCACAGCACCTACAATGTACTACCAGCTTCTTAAGAATTTAATATAACTATAATACTGACAGTCATAAGGAGTGACATATGGAATTCAGAATAGAAAAAGATCAGTTCCTCAAGGCACTTCAGAAAATACAGGGAATTGTCGAAAAACGGACTTCGATGCCGATTCTGTCAAATGTTCTGCTTGAGGCCACTGAATCGTCATTGCTTGTCACTGCGACCGACCTGGAAGTTGGAATGAAGAGCAGTTATTCTGCAGAAGTAGAGTCCACCGGCAAGATTACAGTTTCCGCGAAGAAGCTCTATGAAATTGTCAAGGAACTGCCAAACCAGCAGATTATTTTTTCCACAAAGGAAAACGACTGGGTTGAAATAAGGTGCGGGAAGGTTCAGTTCAACATTGTCGGACTTTCACCGGATGAATTCCCCTATTTCCCGGATGTAAAGGAAGAGAATCTATTCGAAATTGAGAGCACTTTGCTGAAAAGCATGATCGAAAAAACTTCCTATGCTATTTGTACCGACGAAACCAAATACAATCTCAACGGTATATTTGCAAAGGTGGAAGCAAACCAGGACGGGGTCAACTGTCTCAAAATGGTTTCCACAGATGGTCACCGCCTTTCAATTTCTTCAGGAAACTTCAAGGGAACAGCCGGTCCAGAGCTTTTAAAAGGTGTTATTTTGCCCAAAAAGGGCATCTACGAGATGAAGAAGATAACCGATGAAGAGGGCGGTACGTTGTTGTTCGGTTTCATGGATAACAGCGCTGTTATCAAGCGTGGTGATTCCTACATGGTCATGCGTCTTGTGGACGGTGAATTTCCCGATTACAACCGTGTCATACCAACGGCAAATAACCAGGTGGTTACGGTAAACAAGGATAATTTCAGCCATTCGGTTCGTCGTATGGCAATTCTGTCCAGTGAAAAATTCAAAGGCATCATGCTGGAAATATCCTCCGGAGGTATCAAGATTTCTTCCAGCAATCCTGAACTGGGAGATGCGATGGAAGAGATCGATGTCGAATATGAGGGCAGCCCTATTTCGGTGCGTTTCAATGCCCGCTACCTGCTTGACGTTCTCTCCGTTGCAGAAACGGAAAGGGTGGATATGAAATTCAAGGATGAATTGTCGCCCTCCATAATTGTTCCTGAGAATTCCGAAAGTTTTCTGGCAGTTATCATGCCGATGAGGCTTTAAAAACGGTAGATGCGTCTTCGACAGCTGGCGGTCAGTAATTTCAGAAATATCAGTTCCCTTCGAATTGAACCGGGAGAAAGGTTCAATCTGTTTTACGGACTGAATGGTCAGGGAAAAACCAACCTGCTGGAAGCGATACACCTCCTGGGGAGCCCACGTTCATTCAGGGCAGCCAGGTTGCCGGAATTGATCAGGCATGGTGAACCCGCCTCCCAGGTTCATGGCACAGTGGAATCCAACGGGATCAGGAACCAGATGCGACTGTTGCTGGAAGCAGGCGGTCGCAGGGTCGAAATCGACAACAAGGCGGTTCATCGCGCTTCCGAGTTGCATGGCAAATTGAACACGGTTGTCTTTTCGCCGGATGATTCCGGTATGGTCCGGATGGGACCGGAGACCAGGCGTCGCTACATGGACCGGGCCGTCTACATGAGTGACCTGGGTTATCTGCACAGCTGGCATGACTACCAGCGGATACTCAAGCAACGCAACGTGCTGCTGAAGAGCAGCGACAGAAGCGGTCTTGATATCTGGACCGAAAAACTGGCCGATACCGGTGCGGATGTCATCGAGCGCAGAATCAGATTTGTAGCGGTGCTGGACCAGAAACTGCGGAAGCATTATGCCACCATATCCGGCAATAGCGAAACCTGTGGCATCAGCTACCGCCCGGAAGGGGTCAAGTCAACCGAACGGGAACAGATTCGTAATGAACTGATCGAGCTGTTTCAGCGCCACGAACGATCGGACGAACGCTACGGCACGACCACGGCCGGACCGCACCGGGACGATCTGAACTTTCTGCTGGAGGAGCGTTCGCTGAAGTCTTTCGGTTCGCAAGGGCAGCAAAAAAGTTTTGTCATGTCGCTGAAGATGGCCGAGATGGATAACCTGATGGACATTTTTGGCGAATCACCGCTGCTTCTGCTGGATGACATGAGTTCCGAACTCGATGCCGGCAGAAACCGCAACCTGATGGAATTCCTTATCGCGAGGGATATCCAGGTCTTTATAACAACCACGGAACGCTCTCCGGTTTTGCTGGAAGCCGCACCACATTGCGCCGTCTTTCGCGTGGAAGACGGCAATCTGACGTTCGAGGGAAATTAACCGCATGAGTGAACAGGAAAACGTTACACAAGGCCCTGAAGAGTACGGGGCGGACAATATCAAGGTTCTGGAAGGTTTGTCGGCAGTCCGCAAACGGCCCGCCATGTACATCGGATCCACCTCCAGCGCCGGACTTCACCATCTGGTGTACGAGATTGTTGACAACTCGATCGACGAGGCGCTGGCCGGGCATTGTGACAATGTCAGCGTAACCATCAACACCGACGGCTCGATAACCGTTGTCGATAACGGCCGCGGCATTCCGACCGACATACATCCCACCGAAGGCAAATCGGCTGCCGAAGTTGTACTGACCGTACTGCATGCCGGCGGCAAGTTCGACAACGACTCCTACAAGGTTTCCGGCGGTCTGCACGGCGTCGGCGTCTCGGTAGTCAACGCATTGTCCAAGTGGCTTGAACTCGAGATCCGCCGTGACGGCAAGGTCTGGCGCCAATCCTACCGGCGTGGCGATGCAGTGGCGCCGCTGGAGATTACCGGTGAAACTAAGAAACGCGGAACCAAGATCACCTTCATGCCGGACGAGGAGATCTTCGAGACCACCGAATATTCCTTCGACATTCTTTCGCAGCGTTTGCGCGAGCTGGCCTTCCTGAATGCCGGCGTGCGCATCAAGATCAGCGACGAGCGGGTGGAAGGCAAATCGCACGAATTCCACTACGAGGGGGGCATCAACTCCTTCGTCGAATACCTGAACCGCAACAAGACCGCCATCAACCCCAAGCCGATGTATTTCAAAGGTGAAAAAGGGGGGGTCGAGATGGAAGTCTCGATGCAGTACAACGACTCCTACGACGAGAAGATATTTGCCTTTGCCAACAACATCAACACCCACGAAGGCGGCACGCACCTGGCTGGATTCAAGGCGGCCCTGACCCGCACCATGAACGCCTACGCGGGAGCCAACAACCTGCTCAAGA
This sequence comes from Deltaproteobacteria bacterium, assembly GCA_016219145.1. Lineage (GTDB taxonomy): Bacteria > Desulfobacterota > Desulfuromonadia > Geobacterales > Pseudopelobacteraceae > JACRCG01. Next base: position 3,709 of record JACRCG010000114.1, read on the forward strand.
ACGAGAAGGTTACCGTCTCGGGAGACGACCTGCGCGAGGGGCTGACCTGCGTGATCTCGGTCAAGATCCCGCAGCCGCAGTTCGAGGGGCAGACCAAGACCAAGCTGGGCAATTCCGAGGTCAAGGGCTATGTTGAATCGCTGCTGAACGAGCGCCTGGCGGTTTTCCTGGAGGAAAACCCGAAAATTGCCAAGGATATACTCAACAAGTCGATCGAGGCCGCCCGCGCCCGCGAAGCTGCCCGCAAGGCCCGCGACCTGACCCGCCGCAAGGGGGCCCTGGACATGGGCGGCCTGCCGGGCAAACTGGCCGACTGCCAGGAAAAGGACCCGGCGCTCTGCGAACTGTACCTGGTCGAGGGTGACTCGGCCGGCGGCTCGGCCAAGCAGGGGCGCGACCGTAAGAACCAGGCCATCCTGCCGCTCAAGGGCAAGATCCTCAACGTCGAGAAGGCCCGTTTCGACAAGATGATCTCATCCCAGGAGATCCGTACCCTGATCACGGCGCTGGGCACAGGCATCGGCAAGGACGATTTCAACATCGCCAAGCTGCGCTACCACCGCATCATCGTCATGACCGACGCCGACGTGGACGGATCGCACATCCTGACGCTGCTCTTGACCTTCTTCTACCGCAACATGCGCGAGATGATCGAACGCGGGCACCTCTACATCGCCCAGCCGCCGCTCTACAAGGTCACGCGCGGCAAGCGGGAGCAGTACCTGCGCAACGAACACGCCATGCAGAACTTCCTGCTGGAGGAGGGGGCCGAGGATCTGACCCTG
>JACRCG010000115.1 GCA_016219145.1 Deltaproteobacteria bacterium
CAGCAGAAGACAACTCTAACTTACTAATAGACGTCCAGATCTCTGCCTACGACCATCCTGCCGGCATAGTTTTTCATTTCCTGCAGGATATCCTCCGGAGTCGAAGCTCGCGGGCGCTTGTCAGGACGCAAGGTGATGGGATTGTGGTGCAGGACCAGCAGCTTGGGCCTGGCCTTGGTCGCCAGGCCAACCAGCTGCTCAGTAGTGGTATGGTAGCGTGACACGTAAGCCGGAATGTCGTATCCCTGGGAATTGGGACGCATCGGATTGTTGACAAACTTCATGGTCTGGGCTTCATGAACAAGAATATCACATCCCCGGCATGCTTCGATTGTGGCCTTGGTCGGGATAGTGTCTCCAGTGATGACAATGCTCCTGTCGGCCGTATCGAAGCGGTAACCGAAGCTTTCCTTCCATTCGCCATGCTTTGTGGAGAAGGCTGTCACAGTAATATTGGCATCCCGGTACACCACTCCCGGCTTGATTTCATGTACGTTAACCTTCCAACCCTCCGGCGAGGCTTTTTCCATCCCGTCCTTGCGGATGGCTATATCCTCCCTGTAGGCGGCCAGAAGATTGTCAGTCATTGACTTGAGTCCGGACGGTCCGTACACCTCCAGCGGCACCCTGCGACCCATTGCCCAGGGGGTCAGGATCAGGTCGGCATAGCCGGCAGTATGGTCCGAGTGAAGGTGGGTCAGGAAAACGACTCTGATATTGACCGGATCGAGTTCTGTTATATTCTTTTCAATCACAGCGGCGGCCGCGCGACGAACCACGCCCGGCCCAAAATCCACCAGATAGGCGCTACCGTTGACCAGAATTGCGGATGCGGGACCGGAGCGATCCGGGTCCGGCTGCGGAGTGCCGGTTCCCAGCAACACGAGCCGGGTTTTAAATGGTACCGAATCCTCGCTGCAGGAAATATGCGGAAACGAAAGTAGTGTAGAAACACAGAATGTGATTGCAGGCAACAGACAAATCCAGCTTTTGAAACTCATTAGTTCAACCCCTTGTTATTACAAGCCATACCTTAATGAAAACCCGAAATTTGATATCGCTGTCAGTATGCCACAATCAACGGGATGCATGCAATCAATCCGCTAAATAAGTATTTGCCTATATATTTCGCCAAATTTAAATTTGCACTGAAATGGTTTAATCATTAAAAGTCATATTGACATTTTGTATTTATATACTATTATTGCCCTGTATACGATGCTTGAAATGAATCATTTTCTTTAAAGGAGAGATGTTATGAGTTTACGTAATCGCAGGGGCTTCACACTGATCGAGGTCATTGTAGTTGCGGCAATAATTGCCATACTTGCCGGTGTACTGGTCCCGATGATTTTCAACCAGGTCGAGGAGTCAAGGCTGTCACGTGCCCAGGGAGACTGCAAGTCAATCCAGACCGCCATCATGAGATTCCGCAATGACGTCGGCAGATGGCCAAACCTCCAGTCCGGAACCACCAATTTTGCATTCCTGTACGGCAATGGCTACACCGCCGGCGGCGCCGCGGACACGCAGCTCGGGCCTCTCTCTTACACGCTGACACCAGCTTCCAGCATGATGGACCACCTGACCACCAACGACCCGGGCTACCCGGCAGCAATGTGGAAAGGCCCCTACATAAATGACCTGACCGCAGATCCCTGGGGCAACCCCTACATTGTTGATGCTGCCGGCCTTGACAACCCGGCCTTACCGGTCTATGTCATCTGCGCCGGCCCCAACGGAACCTTTGAAACATCAGCCGGCGGAACCAACCTGGGTGGTGACGACATCGGAATACGCATCAAGTAACTATCAATACATCTTCATCCAATATCAAAATGCCGGTACTAATCCAGTACCGGCATTTGCTTTGTTACACGGCACATTCAGAAGAGGGTAGACGCCATGACAAGTAAGTGCGGCCGTTCATAAATAAATGTTCCCGTCATGACGGACACGATGAATTCATCCACAACAGATAAATTCAGGGTATCTCTGCTACTTGCCCTGTTCACCCTTGCCGTTTACAGCCAGGTTGCCACCCACGACTTCGTACTCTACGATGACCCGGTCTACGTCCGGGACAATCCGACCGTTCTGGCCGGTCTCACCCCCGCCAACATCAGCTGGGCATTCACCACTCTCTCCATGGCCAACTGGCACCCGCTCACCTGGCTATCCTACATGATGGACATCCGGCTCTTCGGCCCAAATCCCGGAGCAATGCTGCTCGAGAATGCCGCACTGCACACTACTAACTCTATTTTTTTGTTCCTGCTGCTGCAACGACTGACCGGCGCAGTCTGGAAAAGTGCCGCGACGGCGGCGCTGTTCGCCCTGCACCCGCTGCATGTTGAATCTGTGGCATGGATATCCGAGCGCAAGGATGTGCTCAGTTCACTCTTCTGGCTGCTGACGCTTTACTTGTACTCCATGCATGCTGAACGTCGCAAACTTCGATACTACTTACTGGCTCTGGCGGCATTTGCCTTGGGACTGATGACAAAACCGATGCTGGTGGCGCTGCCGCTGGTGATGCTGCTGATCGATTATTGGCCCTTGCAGCTTCTCCATCCCACCGCCACAGACAACGGCAAAGAACCGGTAAAACCTGTCAGGCTGCTGATCGAAAAACTTCCGTTTTTTGCGCTTGCAGCCGGCTCCTGCGCAATAACACTGACAGCCCAGTCTGGTGCCATGACGCCTCTGATTGTCTCGTCGCTCCCGAACCGCATTGCCAACAGCCTGAACGCCTACATGATCTACCTGGGGAAGATGCTCTGGCCCACTAACCTTTCGCCATTCTACCCTTTTCCGGATTCCATACCGACCTGGCAACCGTTCTGCAGTGCTCTTGTGCTGACAGCTGTCACCGTAACCGTGTTCAGGACCCGAAAACGCTACCCCTACCTGATTGTCGGCTGGCTCTGGTACCTGGTCACACTGGTACCGGTGATCGGCATCGTCCGGGTGGGCATGCATGCCTTGGCCGACCGTTACAGCTACATTCCACTGATCGGAATATTCGTGATGCTGGCCTGGGGTGTCACGGATCTCTGGCAGTTGTATTTCAGGAGCAAAAGAGCGCTGGTTATGGCAACCCTTCTGATCCTGGCCGCATGTTCCCTGCTCACATGGAAACAGGTATCGTTATGGAAAGATTCTGCAACGCTCTTCAACCACGCAATAGAGGCTACTAAAAACAACTACGTAGCCACCAACATCCTCGCGATAGATCGAATGAAAAAAGGGGATCACGAACAAGCACTCCATCTTTTCGACCAATCTATCGACCAGGCATCGTGGTTCATTGAACCATACATCCACAAGGCGAACCTGCTGAAACGGCTCGAGAGGAACGAAGAGGCTATAGCCATGTTCAGCAAAGCGCTGGTACTGGACCCCTTCAACGTATCGGTCTATGTCGACCTTGGCAACCTGCTTGCAAACCAGGGGCGGCTGGATGAAGCGGTCGAGTACCTGCAGCTGGGACTCAGGGTAGATCCGCAGTCCGCACCCGCCCATTACAACCTGGGCCTTGCGCTGCACCACCTGGGTCGTCTGGGAGAGGCACTGGAACAGTACCATCTGTCATTGAAGTTCAATCCGGGCTTCCCTGACGCCCACAACAACATCGGCATAGCGCTGGCCGAGCAGGGATTGCTGGATCAGGCCATCGTTCAGTTCAGGGAGGCACTGCGGCTGAGGCCTGACTATCAGGAAGCGCAAAAAAACCTGAAGACCGCACTTGATATGAAACCAGCCGCGAACAGAAACTGATCACTGTATTCAAGGAAACTGTCTTGACAAGAGAAAACCTGAAACGGGGATACGTCAATAAAATACTGATTCTGATTCTAGTGGCGATAGTCTTTGCTGTCTACGGTCAGGTAGTCACCCACGATTTCATTTTCTACGACGACCAGGTCTACGTGAAGGACAATCCGCGGGTTCTGACCGGATTCACTTTAGACAACATAATCTGGGCATTCAGCTCGATTCATGACCATAACTGGTTTCCGCTGACCTGGATTTCCTACATGCTTCATATCCAGTTTTTTGGCTCGGCTCCTGGAGCCATCCTGTTGGAAAACGTTGCACTGCACGCCATCAGTACCATCCTGCTGTTCATGTTCCTCGAGCGCAACACAGGATCAGCCTGGCGCAGTGTTACCGTTGCGGCGCTGTTTGCCCTCCATCCTCTGCATGTGGAATCGGTGGCATGGGTATCGGAACGCAAGGACGTACTCAGCACATTCTTCTGGATGCTGACACTGAACCTTCATGCCCGCTATGCCGAACAGCGCTCGCGACGATACTACCTCCTGTCACTTGGAGCATTTTTCCTGGGCCTGATGGCCAAGCCGATGCTGGTGACTCTGCCGCTGGTGATGCTATTGATGGATTACTGGCCACTGCACCGC
>JACRCG010000112.1 GCA_016219145.1 Deltaproteobacteria bacterium
CTGATTTGCGTCGCGTCGGCTCATTTGGCACCTCCCGCTTCCGTCTTTCTGGCAACGATCGAGTCGATCAGACCATATGACCTGGCATCTTCAGCTGACATGAAATAGTCACGGTCCGTATCGGTTTCTACCTTGTCCTTTTCCTGACCGGTCAGGTTGGCCAGAATCATGTTGAGCTCGTCCTTCATGCGCAGGATTTCCCTGGCATGGATGCTGATGTCGGTTGCCTGCCCCTGGAATCCGCCCAAAGGCTGGTGGATCATGATGCGTGAGTGGCTGAGACTGAATCTTTTCCCCTTCTCTCCTGCTGCCAGAAGCACCGCTCCCATTGAGGCGGCTTGACCAACGCAGATGGTGGAGACCGGGGATTTTATGTAATTCATGGTGTCAAAAATAGCCATGCCGGCCGTGACAACCCCGCCGGGTGAATTTATATACAGATGAATATCCTTGTCCGGATCTTCGGCTTCCAGAAACAGCAGCTGGGCGATAATAAGATTTGCGACATTGTCATCTATACCGCCACCCAGGAAAATAATACGTTCCTTCAGGAGCCGAGAGTATATGTCATAGGCCCGTTCGCCGCGGCCGCTTTGCTCAACTACTATCGGGATGTACATTTATTCTCCTCAGGCCGCTTTCAGTTCGGCAGCATCCATCTCGGTCACCACAGCTCTGGCAATCAGGAACTCAACTGCTTTATCTTCTTTTATCTCGGCCGTCAGAGAATTTCTGGCGTCGCGATTGGATGAATAATATTCTTTGATGCGGTCAAGCATTTCAACGTTGCCTGCGGCAATTTTCTCGTACCGCTCCGATAGATCGTCATCAGATACGACGATGTTTTCCTTCTCCACCAGTGCCATGAGAAGCAGTCCGCCGCGTACTTTATCGGCAGCGTCTTCACGGAAACGGGCATTGAAGCCTTCGGCATCCAGTCCCATCATCTCGATTGACATCTGCTGACTTTTAAGGCGATTTTTAAGGTTTTCAAACATGTATTCAAGCTGGCGCTTTACCAGAGCCTCGGGCACATCAAGCGGATTGTTCTCAATCAGAGCTTGAATGACGCGTTCTTTAAACTCACTATCGATACGGTCGATCTCGTGCCTGGTGTGATATTCGGTCATTTTCGCGCGTAACTCTTCCATCGTGTCGTATTCACCGAACTGCTGGGCAAACTCGTCATCAAGTTCGGGAAGCTCCTTGCGCTTGATGTCTTTGATGGTGAATTTGAAGTCACCTTTTTTGCCGGCAGCTTCCTTGTTGCGATATCCTTCCGGCAGAGTCAGGCTGAATTCTTTTAATTCTCCGGCTTTCATTCCGATCAAGTGCTCTTCAACGCCTGGAATCAGGTTGTTTGCGCCAATTTCAAGCATTGCCTCCTCGGCAGAGGCGCTCTCTTCAGGAAAACCATCAACAGAAAAAGAGTAATCAACCGTTACAGAATGTCCGCTTTCAATGGCAGATCCGTCTGCAACCGGGATCAGCTGGGCCATGTTGTTCTGCATGCGCTTTAGTTCACCCTCAATGCTCTCTGCATTCGGGGTGTAGATTTCTTTTTTCACAGCCAGACCGGTATACTCTTTGAGGAGTATCTGCGGCATGACTTCAACAAGAGCGCTGTATTTAAAGGAACTGTTTTGCTCCAGAATATCGGACTCGATGGTAGGAGAGTCAACCGGGTCAATTTTATGTTCATCCATCGCCTTGTAGAGTGTCTGCTCATACAGCTTGCGCATGACCTCATCCCGCATGGCGTCGCTATATGTTCGTTTGATAAGCTGCATGGGGGCTTTGCCGGGGCGGAAACCCTGCAATTTTGCTTTTTTCTGGATGGCGGAGTAGGCCTTCTCTATCTCCTCGTTAACCTTTTCAGCCGGAATTTCAATGTTGATCTTTTTTTGAACCGGGCTGAGCTCTTCGACATTAACCTGCATGATGGCTGTCCTCTTCCTGATTGATTTAAAATGGTGCGAGAGAGGAGACTTGAACTCCTATACCTTGCGGTGCCAGATCCTAAGTCTGGTGCGTCTGCCAATTCCGCCACTCTCGCTTCGATTCGTCACAGCAACTTGTCTGCTACGATTTGAATTGTGAAAAATATGTGATTATGCCGAATAGGTCAAGTATTTATTGAAAAGAAGCTGACAAATGGGAGTTGGATATTATCCGCCAGCCAGCTTGACTTTGTATCCACGGGCCTGCAAGTCGAGCATCAACGCATCGCGATGGTCTCCCTGGATTTCTATGACGCCCTCTTTTACCGTGCCCCCGCAGCCGCATTTTTTCTTGAGCTCTCCGGCTAACTCTTTGAGAGATGAAGTCTGAAGCGGAATACCGCTGATGATTATGACTGTGCCGCCGCCGCGCCCCTTGGTCTGGCGCTGCAGGCGCACGATGCCGTCCGTTTGCTGTAAAGACGGCTTGCTGCCGCTGTTTGCGGGCTTGACGCGCCCAGTCTCAGTTGAATAGACGAGAGTGTTGTTCGAGTTGCTTTTCATTTGCCCCAGTCCCTGGCGTATCTGAAATCTCTGTCTATGGTGCGGTTCGAAACCTTGGCGATTACCGGCAGGCGGCGCTTGAAATGAGAATTCTGGATCCTGGAATAAATCGATTTCACAAAATCTTCTTCGAAGCCTGCCGCTACCAGTTCCGGCTGCGTCAAACGCTGATCCACCATGCGGAAGAGCAGCGCATCCACCTGGCGGTAGGAGAAACCAAGTTCTTCTTCGTCAGTCTGGCCGGCCCACAGATCGGCCGAAGGCTGCTTTTGAATTACTTCCGCAGGCACTCCCATGGTTTCTGAAAGCTGCCAGACCTGGGATTTGTACAAGTCACCGATTGGATTCAGGGCCGAGGCCATATCGCCGTAAAGCGTCCCGTAACCGAGCAGCAGTTCGGTTTTGTTGCTGGTTCCAAGCACCAGCGCCTTAAGAAGAGCGGAGTGGTCGAAAAGTATTGTCATCCGTTCGCGGGCCATCTTGTTGCCCCGGCGCATGTTGTCGGCATCCGGAAAGATATCGAAATAGGCGTCCACCATCGCCGTGATCGGCACAACAGAGAAGTTGATACCGCAGGACGCTGCTACCAGGGCGGCATGGGCCTCGCTCTCCGGATTGCTGGTTTTGTATGGCATGCAGATGGCACAGACATTCTCCGCCCCGAGCGCTTCGGCGGCGATAAAGGCAACCAGCGCTGAATCAATGCCGCCGGACAGCCCCAACACAACCTTGTCCAGACCAACTTTATGGACTTCATCACGCACGAAGCCGACCAGCAGACGCCGCAGCATTTCGGTGTTTGTTGTCAATCCGGACATCAGCGCCCCCTTTCCTGTTCGATGCGCCGTAATTCCTGCATGGTCACAAACAGGTTCTCGTCACGCAGCATGGGTGAAAAGATTCGCTCTCTCCGCAGGCAGCCTTCATCCAGCGTCGCGATGATGGAGTCTTCATCAAGGATTTTAGCCCGGCTGACAGACTCGCCGGACGGCGACACGTACTCCGAGCCGCCCCAGAAGTTGATCCCGTCTTCGAAACCGACCCGA
>JACRCG010000113.1 GCA_016219145.1 Deltaproteobacteria bacterium
CATGCAGGCCGCGGAGGGGTCGGGGAGCGGCGAGCGCCTGCGCGTGACCCTGACCGCGCGGCCGGAGCCGCACCGGCGGCGGCTGGTGCTCAGCATCATCGATAACGGGCCGGGCATGAGCCAGGAGCTGACCAGTTTCTTCAAACGCAACCTGGTTATTTCTCATTTCAAAAGCGATGTGCCCTACATGACCGCCGCGCACTATCTGGAAATGAAGATAGTTCCGCACCTGGCGCGCTCTTTTTCCAACAGATTCGTCAAACTGAAAGCGCCCCGTGCTGCCGACATAACCAGAATTCTGAATTCGACCAACAAATTCACCCAGAAAGATGAGCTTAACTGCAGCGCCTGCGGATACAGAACCTGCCGCGAACACTCCGTAGCTGTTCATCAGGAGCTTGCCGATATCGACATGTGCCTGCCTTATAACCTGCAGCAGCTGGAAGAGGACCGGGGACGCCTGATCCGCAAGTACGAACTGGCCCAACGCGAGCTGAACCGCGAGTACGGCGATGAATTCATCATCGGCAATGACAAGAAAACCCAGGAAGTGCTGGACCTGATCAAGCAGGTCGGCCCGACCCCCACAACCGTTCTGATACGAGGGGAATCCGGAACCGGCAAGGAGTTGATCGCCCGGGCCATCCATCGTTACAGCAAAAAGAACGATAAGCCGCTGGTTACCGTCAACTGCACCACCATCACGGATTCGCTTCTGGAAAGCGAGTTGTTCGGCCACAGAAAAGGCGCATTTACGGGAGCAGATTCGGACAAAATCGGGCTTTTCGAGGCCGCGGACGGCGGCACCATCTTTCTTGATGAGATCGGTGACATAACCCCCAAGCTGCAGGCTGAACTGCTGCGCGTGCTGGACAGCGGCGACGTACGCCCTGTCGGCGGTACCCTGACCAAAAAAGTCAATGTGCGTCTGATTGCGGCCACCAACAAAAACCTGGAGGAGGGGATTCAGAAAGGATGGTTCCGTGAAGACCTGTATTATCGACTGAATGTATTTACCATCACCACTCCGCCGCTGCGCAGCAGGGTCGAATCCATACCGCTTTTGGCCCAGCATTTTCTGGAAAAAACCTGCGCAAAACTGAACAAGAAAATCGTAACGATTGAAAAGCGGGCCATTAATTCGATGATGCAATACCAGTGGTCCGGAAACATCAGAGAGATGCAGAATGTCATTGAGCGGGCAGCAGTACTGACTCAGGGCGATATCATTCTACTGGAGCACCTGCCCCACTCTTTCTCAGAGAACTATACCGAAGGGAGTATGGATAAATCCGCTACACAGGCATCGTTCCAGGCAGCGCGTGAACGTCATGTCGGCCGGGTGGAAAAGGATCTGATTCAGCTGTATCTTGCCGAAGCGGGCGGTCATGTCTCCCAGGCGGCCAAACAGGCGGATATCCCGAGACGTTCATTTTATCGTCTGATGGAAAAATACGGACTAAAAGGGCGTGAGGTCAAGGCGCGGATGAAAATTAGCAAGACATCAGCATGAACGATTCAGCAATTCAGCTCACTGCTTCACTTTCGACTTTTTCTTTTTCAGCTTGAGCGATTCCTTCTGGCGCCGCTCGGTCCTGGCTATCAACATACTGTGACTCCCCTCGCGGCCGTCATCATCCCTTGGCAAACGCTGGAGATAACTTCCATCCGGCAGCATGTCCCAGACAGAACGCTGATCGGCCAGATGCGTGTCAAACACCACCCGCAGCTCTTTTGCCAGAGCAGCTGACTCTACCGGGCAGAGCACCTCAACCCTGGCTTCCAGATTGCGCTTCATGGCGTCGGCCGAAGCGATGAAATACTCCTCGGCGCCGCCATTTCGGAAGTAATAGATCCGGGAGTGCTCCAGAAAACGACCCACTACGCTGATAACAGTGACAGATGCCGATAGTCCGGGAATCCCGGGACGCAGACGGCAGGTGTCACGGATAACCAGATCAATCTTGACGCCGGCCATCGAAGCCCGGTAAAGCGCCTTGACGATATCGCCATCCTCCAGTGCGTTCATCTTGAACTGGATCAGACCGCCCCCTTTTTCCATATGCAGCCCTGTCTCACGTTCAATCCTGGCAAGCAGGGCCTTTTTCAGCAATCTGGGCGCCGGAACCAGCTTCTGGTAATTACGTTTGGCCATGAAGCCGGTGGTCAGATAGTTGAACAGTTCAGTCACGTCCTGGGCGATGAGCTGGTCACAGGTCAGCAATCCGACGTCACTGTAAATGCGCGCCGTATCGGCGTGGTAATTTCCGGTGCCGATGTGGATATAGCGTTGAAGACCGCTGAAATCCTGGCGGACAACCATGATCACCTTGCAGTGCGTTTTAAGGCCGACCACGCCATAGGTGACATGAATGCCGACCTCCTCCATCCTTTCCGCCAGCCGGATATTGGTGGCCTCGTCAAAGCGGGCCTTCAGTTCTACGACCACCGCCACCTGTTTACCGTTCTGGGCCGCCAGCAGCAGGGCATCGATAATACGGCTCTGGCTGGAGGTACGATAGAGGGTCATCTTGATGCCGCGCACCTTTGGATCGACGGCCGCTTCACGCAAAAAGCGCTCGACAGAGGTTGAAAAGGATTCATAAGGGTGCTGGAGCAGGATGGAACCGGCATCGCGAATGATATGAAAGATACTGCGCTGTGACTGCAGCAGCGGATGGTCAATCGGATAATGCGGCGGATCGTGCATGCGGGGATAATCCAGCTTCACCAGCTCAAACAGATCGCGCAGGGCCAGCATGCCCGGCGCCTCGAAGACGTCGTTTTCCTCATCCAGCTCCAGTTCGGCCGCCAGTCTCCCCC
>JACRCG010000118.1 GCA_016219145.1 Deltaproteobacteria bacterium
GATTTCCTGTTCGGCTTCTACCAGGGCACCCGCACGGCGCTTTTTGAGAACGGACGCGAATCAATGACCATTACCGTTGATACGATAGATGCCCGTACCATCGGCGCGCTGATAGCGCTGTTCGAGCGCACGGTCGGCCTGTATGCCGGGCTGGTGGGCATCAACGCCTATCATCAGCCGGGTGTCGAAGCCGGTAAAAAGGCTGCGGGAACGGTGATTGCCCTGCAGAAAGAGATTGTCGGGCTATTGGTAACGCAGAAAAGGGAGATGACAGCCGCAGAAATCGCGGCAGAACTTGGTAAACCTGATGATGTTGAGGCTGTTTATACTATACTGCGACACCTGGCAGCCAATCCGGATAAAGGGGTTACTTGCTCAGGCCAGGCGAGCCCGGCGGATATCAGGTTTTTTTGGAGGAACCATGTATAAGTATTGGAATGAATATGTTTCATTCCTTTGGAGAAAACACCATGAATTCTGCAAAACTTTTAAAGCGCATCACAATTGAACCAACTGTCATGCTCGGCAAACCGGTTATAAAAGGTACACGGATGCCGGTGGATCTGCTTGTTGAGAAAGTCGCTTTCGGAACATCCACTCTGGAATTACTTGAGGACTACCCCTTTCTCAAAGCAGATGATATCAGAGCGGCGTTATTGTATTCGGCCCGCTGCGTATCTGCTGAGGAAGTGTTTGCAGTTTAGAAAGTATCACGTGAAGCAGGTAAATGCCAAATTGGTTGAAATTTGTGATTATCACTGAGTGTGGAAACTATGGAACGCTCACAAAATATACATCCCGGAGAGGTTTTGCTGGAAGAGTTTTTAAAGCCTATGGGGTTGTCTCGTTGTGCTCTATCCAAAGCCATCGGCGTACCAGCCATGCGTATTGGTCAGATATGCGCAGGAAAACGGTCGGTTTCTGCTGACACTGCCTTGAGGTTGGCACGTTTTTTTGGCACGAGTGACACATTCTGGATGGGACTTCAGGTGGATTACGATCTTGAGGAATCCCGTTTGCGCCTGCATGAGCGTATTAAGGCCATTGAACCGATGAAACTGGCAGCGTAGCAGGGAACATCATACGTAACCGTAAGCATTCATTGAATTACACCTTGTTGTATTATTTCACAAATTTTTCCACCCCGCTTCTTCTTCCTTCTGCAAATCCGCCGGGAATTCAACCAACCGTAAAGTGACGTGCAGACTGGCGGCCTACACACCCCTCGGCTTCACCCTTTTAGTCGGCAGCGCACTCCAGGGATCATCCGGCCAGGGGTGCTTGGGATAGCGCCCCTTAAGCTCCTTTTTGACCTGATGATAAGATCCATCCCAGAACCCTTTCAAATCCCTGGTGACCTGGATCGGCCGTCCGGCCGGCGACAACAGATGCAGCAGCACAGTCACCCTCCCCCTGCAGACCGTCGGCCCTTCGGCCAGACCGAACAACTCCTGCAACTTGACCGCCAGCACCGGCGCCTCTCCGGCATAATCCAGCCTGATCCTTGAACCGCTTGGGACTACCAGGTGTGTCGGAACCAGTTCGTCCAGCTCACGCTGCTGCCGGTAGTCAAGCCTCTGCTTCAACAGGTCGGCAACATCCAGCTGCGCCAGCTTTCCGGCGCTCCGGATTCCATCCAAATGCGGCGCCAGCCACTCTTCCAGTGTATCCAGCAATCCTCCATCTGAAACATCGGGCCAACCGCCACCCGGAAAGGCGGACCTGACCAGCGTCATCCGCCCCTGAAATTGCAGCAGCCTGTCATCCAGACTCAACAGTTTCAAGCCGGATGCCCTGACAGCCTGCACGACTGCCGGCACAGCCATTTCATCAGACGGGATGAAAGCCTCGGTGGAAAGCTGAATTGCTCCAAGACGCTCCTGCCTTACGGCAACCACGCGCGCCTCCCGATCAGACCAGCTGACTTTTGAATCCGCAACAATATGGCCGTTTCTCTCCTGACGGATGATCTCTTCAGAGACCCCGGCAGCAAGATGGATAACAGCTTCAGCCTGACTTCCTCCATCCAGCGATACCGCAATTATATATTCGGCATTCCGGACCGCGCTGCGCTGTGACAGCCTGGCGCCCCTACCATTGGCAAGCAGATATGAATCACCACCCGAGGCGCGGCGCAGGGCCAGTCGGTCAGGATAGGCGGCCAGAAGCAGACCGGAAATAACGTCATCATCATAAATCAACTGCTTTGAAACTGGCTGACAGCTTACAAGACGGGCCAGCTGACTGACCACCCTTTCGATATTTTTCAGGGCTGTTCTGTCAAGACGTTCATCACTACGCTGGCCGGCACGCCAGCTCCGGAAGGCTTCCAGGCGATCCGCCACATCGGAGTGACTTACCTGAACGCACATTTCACCCCTTGTTGACCGAAAAACATCCCGCTCCGACAGCAAGGCAGCCAGATCGCACCCGATCTGAGGGCATCCAAGTTCCGTAGAACGCAGCAACAGTCGTCCCAGCCTGGGATGCAGCGGCAGTCGCATTATTTCACGCCCCAAGGGGGTAATCCGGCCGGAGTCGTCAAAAGCATCCAGCTCTGCCAGTACTCTGCGGGCCGCCGCAACGGCAGGCTCCGGAGGAATATCCAGCCAATCCAGCTTGGTAAAATCAGCTGAACCCCAGGCCGCCAGTTCAAGAAGCAGGGGCGACAGGTCGGTTTCAAGAATTTCAGGCGGCGTATGCGCAGTCATGGCGCTGAAGGTGTGCCTGCTGTACAGACGGTAACAAACGCCGGGGGCCAGCCGCCCCGCCCTCCCCTTGCGCTGTTCAGCCGAGGCACGCGATTCACGAACTGTGACCAGCCGGTTCATACCGGTGGCCGGATCGAAACGCACTCTGCGCGACAAGCCGCTGTCTATGACAATCCGCACCCCATCGATTGTCAAACTGGTCTCTGCAATACTGGTAGCCAGCACGATTTTACGCTGATCTGTTGATGCTATGGCCCGCTGCTGTTGGGCAAACGGGAGATCGCCGTACAGTTGATGAACCGCAACACCTCGCTCAGTCAGACCGGCATCGGCCAGTAAACCGGCACAGCTGCGGATCTCGCCCGAACCTGGCAGAAACGCAAGGATATCGCCTTCGCTCTCTTGCAGGGCGCGAACAATGGCAGCCGCCATCCGTTGCGGCAGTTTTCCGTGCGGCTGATCATCAAGATAGATATCTTCTACCGGAAAAGCGCGCCCGGCCGAACTGATCAGCGGCGCGCCGTCCAGCAGCCTGGAAAGCGGCATAATATCCAGTGTGGCAGACATAATGAGCAATTTGAGATCGGGGCGCAGCTGCTGCTGAACATCACGGCAGAGCGCCAGACCAAGATCGGCGTGGATACTCCGTTCGTGAAACTCGTCGAAAATCACCATGGCTACGCCTTCAAGCGCAGGATCATTCTGGATGCGGCGGGTCAGTATCCCCTCGGTGACAACCTCGATGCGGGTGGCAGAAGTGACACGACTGTCAAAACGGATCGAATAACCGACCGTCAGACCGACTGTTTCGCCCAGAGAAGCCGCCATCCAGCCGGCGGCGGCGACTGCTGCCAGACGGCGCGGCTCAAGCATGATGATACGCCCGGCTTCAGGAGGAAAAATATCCAGCAGAGCCAGAGGCACACGGGTTGTCTTGCCGGCGCCGGGGGGGGCATGCAGGAGGACATTGGAATGAGTACGAATTGTGTCAAGAAGGCTTGATATATTCTCGTCGATAGGAAGCGGGTTTTGAAATTTGATGGCGGGCATTTGAATCCAGGACTTCGCAAGCAGACTTTTACGTTCGGCACCCCCGGCGGATCCGGGGGTGCCTCAAGTAAACTATTTCTGGTCAATAGCGGACAACTTCCAGGGGTTGTTGCCGACCGGACGGGTGAAGGTCCAGTACTCCTCAAATTTGACCGGATCGCTTTTGCTGCCGGTCAACAGGGCGCCGGTGCTGTCATCAACCGTGTAATCAAGCAGATTTGCATAAATCAGGGTGGTTATGAAATCCTGCCCGGACTCCTGCCAGGCCTCAACAATTTCAACGCTTCTGACAGCAATGTTCTCAAGCTTGTTGATCTGTTTGTTACTGATCAGGCGATCCAGATCTCCCTGGAAAACCCGCCGCATCTCATCGGTCAGGATACTCTGCACAGAAGCCAGATCGCGGATCATCCAGGCGCCCTGAATCCTGAAGAAATTATCCATAACCTGATCCTTGTAGCGGTTCTCGTCAAAATAGGCATCAAACTGGCGAATATGGGACAACCCGACCGAAACGTCCTCGACCTCAGGAATCTGTGCCTGATACCCTTGCGAAATTGGCGTCACATTTCCGTACTGATAGGGGGCCTGCTCAACCTGGCCCATGGCGCTCTCTTCTCTTTTTTTCTTGATATAGCGGTAGATCAGGTAGCCGATACCGGCCAGCAGTAGAATTTCAAACAGACCGATCCCGCCGCCACCGCCGCCCATTCCACCACCGCCGCCACTGAATCCAAGGCTCCTGAACAGCATACCGCCCAGCATGCCTCCGACTATGCCGCCGGCCATGCTTCGCATAAACCCGCCCGAAGCAGGTTGCTGGAAAGCAGGCGCAGGCGCTGCCTGCTGAGGCCGCGCCGGAGCCGCCTGGGTAGGGCTTGTCGGGGTGGCCGGACGTGAATAGCTCTTGGAGCCGCGGCTGCCTGATGACCTGCTGCTGCCGGCTCTGGCGTGGGCTTCATACTCCATGACGGTGACCGAAACGAGCGTGACTGCAACAAGTACCGTAAGAATTCTGAAAACATTTTTTCTCATTTTTTCTGGCTCCTTTTGTATCTATCTGGTGCCGCATGAAAGTAGTCCAGACACACCGCCTGAGAATATCCTACCGTTCAACTGGAACCTATTAACTCCAACAAGCTTTGTCAAGTGTCATCGCCGATCAGAAGGTTCAGGCCACTGCAACCTTCAGACTTCCATACTGCTGTGACCTGGCCTTGGGCTTAATTACTATTCGAACATCCCGGCCAAGTACATTCAGAAAATGAAACAGCCGATCCATGGAGAAACCCTTCAACCTCCCTCGGATCAATGCTGAAACCTTGGGCTGGTCAATTCCTAGTATCTCTGCCGCCTGCATTTGAGTAAGTCGGCGCTTCTTGATGATCTCATGAATCTGGATGGATAGCTCGGCCTTCGCCAGACGCTCTTCTGCATCAGGTAATCCCATATCGGCAAAGACGTTGCCACAACTGGGATATACTTCAATTTCTTCGCTCATGTTTGTTACCTCCACCGCTCCGATGCAACTCTTCCGCCATCTTCAAGCGGATTCTGACTATTTCCATCTCTTCTTGTGGGGTAGAGATACCCTTTTTTGACTTCTTCTGAAAAACATGCAGCACGTAGACAACATCTAAAAACCGGACGGTATAGACTGCACGGTACGTGTTACCGTCATAATCTTCCACAACCTCAAGCACTCCTGCCCCCGTGAAGCCCTTGAGCGGCTTTGCCGTTTCATGCTTGCCACCCATCTGGGCCACAAGCAGGGCATGTCCAAACTCATCCTGAATATCCTCGGGAAGCTTCCGAATGTCCTTGCGACTGCTGCCGATCCATTCCAACGGCTTTTTAGTTGGTTTGTTGTGCATTGAGTCTCCAATATGCCATAAATAGCATAACAGTAAAAGAGAAAAGTAACCGGCAGAAATAACAGCAGGATACTTGATGCAGTTCACGATACAGCCGCCGATCTTCACAAGCTTGGTTTCATTGATAAACGGACTATGGAGAATTACGACGCCCTCTGCATTCCGCCTATTCCTGATTACACTACAGATTTCTCCGGGAGCGCTACCACATCAGCCAGGCCGTGCTTGCCACCGTTCTGAATACCAGCTTGTCTACAGTACAAAAGTGGGAGATCGGTGAAAAACATCCTGGCGGCCCGTCGCTAAAGCTTCTGAATATCCTTGACCGTAAAGGGCTGTCAGCCATGACGTGATCGACTTGCCGCTGACAATCAAATCCCTGCGATAACAGACAGTAGAAAACTGAGAAATAAACAAACAAGCAGTTAGCCAAAAAGAGCTAACTGCTTGTTTTTATTCTGGCGGAGGCACATGGGAATCGAACCCACCGGGGAGATTTCTCATCCCCCCCACCGGTTTTGAAGACCGGGCGGCCCACCAGCGACCGACGTACCTCCATTTGAAACAGTTTGTACTATGCTGTTACAATTTCCTCAATATTTTTCATCTGACCGGATGGAACCGCAACAACCAAAAACATCCGGCATTATAACCCGAAAAAAAGTTTAAGACGAGCCAGATAACCTTCCTGACCAAGCGCAGCGGCAACTGCACCGCCCTCAACCGTCTGGCTGGCTTTGGTTCTTTGCTCACGCTCGGCCAGGATACTGCTCAGTTTTTCAAGAACCAGCGGATTGGAAACAAAGATCGGCTCCAGCAGTTGCTTGGTAACCTCCGCCAGCCAGACCTCGCTGGAAGCCCGGACAGTCGCGCTGCGCGGCACCCCGGTCAAAAGCGACATCTCGCCGAAAAACGAATCCTCGTGGATACTGCCGACAACGGCTTCATCAACAGATACTTCGAGAGTACCTTTCAGCACGATAAAGAGTGAGCTGCCGTCATCACCTTCGCGCACCACTACCTCGCCCGGGCCGAAAACCTCAACCGGGGCAAGCTCCGCAAGTGAAGAAATAGTCGCGTCGTCAAGCACGGCAAACAGTTCGGACTGGCGCAACTCAAGGGCAATATGCTCCCGGGAGAAAATGAAGGGCTTCTTTGCTTCAGCGGTAATAATCTGACGATGCGGGAAGGGGAAACTGTAGCCGGCACGATTGACAGCGTACCAGACCTGACTGTAGATGGAGTCCTGAACATGAATCCTGTCGGCCGGATTATTTATGTAAAACCTGAGCTGGTAGGTTATGCCGCTGTCGTTAAGCGACATCAGCCGCACCATCGGTTCAGGCGCCGCCAACACCTCCGGTTCATCGTGCAGCACCTTCAACAACTGCAGTCTGGCTGTTTCAGGCGGCATGTCGTACCCCAGCATGACATCCACCTGGACAACCGGTTTGTTGTCGGATTCACTATTACCATGAAAAGTTACCACATTCTGCATGATGACACTGTTGGGTACCATAATCAGGTGATTTTCTGTCGTTCTGAGGGTCGTGTAGCGGAAGCCGACGTTCACAATCTCGC
>JACRCG010000119.1 GCA_016219145.1 Deltaproteobacteria bacterium
CAGCAGGTTTTCAATCAACTGCTGCATCTGAGCAGCGCCGCAACGGATGTTTTTGATAAACTGGCGCCCGTCATCATTAAGCTGATCGCTATGATCAATTTCCAGCAACCGGCTGTACCCCTCAATTCCTCGCAGCGGAGCTTTCAGGCTGTGGGAAACGGAATAGGAAAAACTTTCAATCTCCTTGTAAAGAGTCTCAAGTTGGGCGGTGCGCAGTTGTACCCGTTCTTCGAGTTTGACGTTCAATCGCTGCAAATCTTCGACAAGCCTGCGCCGGTCCTTCAACAGAAGATTATGATCAGCAGCCTTGGCAATCACAGTCTTCAGCTCATCATTGTGCCACGGTTTTTTCAGGTAATAATATATTTCCCCTTCATTGACCGCCTGGATAACCGCTTCAATATCGGCATAGGCGGTCAGGAGTATGCGAACGGTTTCCGGGCTGGTCACCCTGGATTCCCGCATCAGTTCCGCACCGGTTTTTCCGGGCATACGCTGATCTGCCACAATTACGGAAACATCTTGCTGTTTGAGCACAGCTTGAGCTTCATCCGCACAGGCCGCCGTCACGACCTGGTAGTCGTATCGAAACAGGTCAGACAGAGAAGCGGTTATTTCAGGCTCGTCATCCACCACCAGCAGAACCGGCAGCTGTTCGGCCCGCGACTTTAATTCGGTCTGGGATGCAACGGGAGTTGAAAAACCTTTACTGAGCAGCATCAGTTTTTACCTCTCTGTTGCAGGGTGCGCATCTTGTTGTTCAAAACGCAGAAGAATCCGGAAGGTGGCTCCCGAACCGGGAATACTGTCGATTTCTATTCGTCCGCCCTGATCTGCCACTATCTGGTGGGCGATGCTCAGGCCGAGACCGGTACCGGAACCGACCGGCTTGGTCGTAAAAAAGGGATCGAAAACCTTGGTCAGATATTCAGCGGGAATTCCTGATCCCTGATCCCTGATTTCGATACAGTACCAGTCTCCATCCTGCCTGGTGGATACCCTGACAGTCTGGCCGGGCTGACTGGCCTGGATGGCGTTTGCCAGAATATTGCTGATGGCCTGGTTCAGCAGTCCGGGTGAACAGAACAATTGCTCTGACCGTGTAAAATCGGTCTCAATGGTCACGCCGTACTCCTGCATCAAAGGGCCCAGAAAGCGGATCGTCGATTCAATCCCATCAGCCGGATTGCAGAGTTTGCGGTCGGCTTCGTCAAGTCGCGAAAAATTCCGCAGATCAAGGACAATACGCTTGACCCGCTCCAGCCCTTCAATATTTGCCGTAATCTTGCGCGGCACCGCCTCGGCCAGATATTCCAGCCCGACTTCGCCCGCTTTGGCCAGAATCTTCCCGTGAATGCTGGCAGAAAGCAAAGCTATCTCCGGCATCGCATCCCCAAGAGTATTTATAAATGCCAGCAACTCGTCGAAATCACGTTTAAGCAGCTGTTCATTGTTCAGTACAAAAGCCAGCGGGTTGTTGATTTCATGGGCAATGCCGGCTGTCATCTGCCCAAGCGAAGCCATTTTCTCCTGCTGCACCAGCATCGACTGCGTACTCTTCAAATCGGCCAGCGCCTTGGTAAGCTCTCGTCCCTTGCGGACATTTTCACGGGATAGAACCGACAATTTATTGTTGAGCTGCAGCAGCTCTTCCTGAAGCGACTGATTATTGTCCTGCGGCGGTTCACCGATCAGCAGGAAGCGCTCGTCCATCATTGCGAGCCTGCAGCGCAGGGTGTGCGGAACCTGCTCGACATCAACAAGGTTCAAAAGGAATTCTTCATCGGTAGCAGTGTCTGTCCCGGCCAGACGTTTGGCAAACCCTTCTCCATCCGGTCCGGTAAGAAAGCTTGCGAAACTCCGACCCGTCAGTTCTGCGCGGTCAACCTTGAGGCATCTGGAAAGAGTCTGATTGGCGCGCAGAATTCGACCTTCTCTGTCCAGAATAATCATGAGGAGTACCACTGAAAAATCAAGAAAAGCAGAGAGGAGCGGCGCTGCCGCAGTCAATATGTCTTTCACATATTCATTGTCGTTATTCTGCAATGCTTCAGGCCCTTCCAGCAAGACAGGCGTGTGTCTTATCCAGCGCTTGGCGCAGATTCATTGCCACAATGCAGCCTTCCAAATCACCCGGCAGCTCTTTCAGAGCCCTGAACGCACCGCCACCAAGCATGATACGGACCGAGTCGCCAAATTCTTTGCGAACCTCTTCTACCAACTGGCTCACTTTGGGAATATTGAACAGCATGGTAGATGATATGCCGAAAAGATCAGCCTTGTGGTTTCTGATTGACTGTAAAACCCCATCAGCCGGAACATTGGTGCCCAGAAAGACAGTATTCCAGCCGTCCGCCTCCAGAACATCCGCCACCATGTTGGCGCCCACCTGGTGCAGTTCTCCCTGGATGCCGGTCATGACAAGTCTGCCGCGTTGTTCGCTCGAAATTTCGAGATGCTGGTACAAATTTGACATGACATACTGGGTGATGGCGGTTCCCATATGCTCGTCAGCTACGCTTATCCGGTTCGTTTCCCAGAGTCGGCCGATCTCATAAAGCACTTCCTGAAAAACATCCATGTAGATGCCGGGAATCGAATAACCGCTGCGGTATGCATCCATGATAATTTCAAGCGCGGTCTTTCGTTTGCCGGCCAGAATTTCTTTCAGGTATTCCTGCCGCAGTGTGGCCGCAATAACGCCTCCATATATGTCTGTTGCTGTCATGGCAGTGCCACCCCCGGATTGTTCGGTTTGTTCCGGCTTACTGTTGATTGATTAATGATGATCTTTTCTCTTCTTTTTGTAGTAGTACATCCGGGAATCGGCCAGACGGAGAGCTTCGCCCAGTTGATCCGGATTTTCGGCGGTGGCTGAGCCAAGCGAGATGCTGACGGTGTGTTCAGCGTCAGTGTTGTTGATCTCTTCCTGGCAGGCCAGAACCCGCCTGATGGCTTCCTTTACAACCTGTTCACCGGCGCCCGGGAGTATCACCACAAACTCATCCCCGCCAATGCGGGCCACCATGTCTTCGCTGCGGAAAGACTCGCGCAATACGTTGGCGGCACACTTGATCAAACGGTCTCCGGCGGCATGCCCGAAGCTGTCGTTGACCAGTTTCAGGCCGTCAATGTCCGCCATGACGATGCTGACCGGATACTGCCGGCTGGATCTCATGCGATCGGTTTCGGCGTCAAAAAATGAGCGGTTGAAGAGGCCGGTCAACTGGTCATGGGTGTTGGCAAAGCGCAGCTGTTCGATGTAGCGGATTTTGTCGGTTATATCGGTTCCGGTGCCGGTTACGCGGGCGGCGTAACCAAATTTATCCCACTCGACCACCTTGCCGCGATGCCTGATCCATCTCCACTCGCCGGCCGAATCCAGCATTCTGACTTCAATCTCGAAGGCAGGGTCGCGGCTGATCAACTCTTGATCCAGAAAAGCCTCGACCCGGGGCCAGTCTTCCGGATGGACCAGCATTTTTACAGTTTCAGGAGTCTGCTCCAGCTCATCCGAACGGTAACCCAGCATCTGGCAGTAACGCGGACTTAATTTGACAACTCTCTGGGCGATGCGCCAGTCACAATAACCGTCACTGCTCCCCTCCAGAACCAGCTTAAGCTGCTCTTCACTGCTGCGGAGCGCCTCTTCTGCGGCCCTGCGGCGATCTTCCCTGGTGATGTTGTCCAGCGCAAAAGAAATATTGGCGCTCATCTCCAGCAGCAGCTCAACGATTTCATCATCGAAAAAATCAACCCGCGCGGCATACACCTTGAGTGCCCCGACAATCGCTCCATCATGCCGTAATGGAAAGATGGCCGAAGATCTGATGTCGTTTTCCAGGGCGGCCTTGCGCCAGAGTGTTGTGAGCGGGTCGTTGTGAAAGTCGTTGCAGATGTACGGTCGCCCCTCGCGTATGGCTGTTCCGGTCGGTCCTCTGCCCCCCATATGTCCGGCGTCGGCATACACCACCAGCGAATCCAGATAGCGCGAAGCGATGCCGAAATGGGCCACCGTTGACAAGCTGGCGTCAGCTTCCAGCATGCTGATGCTGGCCAGCGAAAATCCGCCGAATTCAACCGCAATGCGGCAGATATTGTCAAAGAGACCCTGCCTGCTTTCACACTGGATGATGGCCCGGTTGGTGAGACTGATCGCGGCGTAAAGATCCCTGAAACGTGCAGTCCTCTCGGCCGCCTGCCTGCTTTCGGTAATATCACGCACAACCTCAACAGCAGCAATGACGGAGCCATTATCGTCAAGTACCGGAGCGGCGCTATTCTCGACTATTCTGGGTGTTCCATTGACAACAACATGACGTTCAGTCGTATGGCTCTTTCCATCCAGAAAACAGAGCTGGACCGGACAGCCGTCACAGATGCTTGCGCTCTGTTCATAGACCTCATGACACTTCTCGCCGACGCAGTTGCCGAACAGTTCCTGTATGACAGGGTTCTGGTAGATAATCGTGTAGTTGCTGTCCTGAACGGTAACTCCGTCACCGATTGCGCTGATTATTGCATTGCAATATGCCTGTTCCACGACTCTCCTCCTTTCAGCAAACCTGATTCCGGAATTGCAATATGTTACGAGAGTTGCGGCGAATTTGACAATTTTATATCATCAAGCATTTTCCTGACCCTGACAGCCAGGTCAAGCGGCTTGAACGGCTTGGTCAGCAGTTCTGAACCCTCTTCAAGTTCCATGTCGTCGCAGAACTGCTCTTCATTAAATCCACTGACAAACAGCGCCCTGCATTCCGGCCTGATCTGCTTGATCTCTTTAAAGGCCTGCAGGCCGCTTTTCCAGCGCATCTGCACATCCAGAACCAGCAGATCGAAGCTGTCCGGACTGGCGGCGAATTTTTCAACTGCATCGACTCCATCGGTTGCGGTGATAACGCTATAACCCTTTTCCGAAAGAATTTCGCTGAACATTCCAAGCAGAGTGGGGTCGTCATCGGCCAACAGAATCGTCTCATCTCCAGTTGTCGGGCCGGCGGATGTAAGCGGATCCGTCGCCTTGGCATCCTGCTGCTCGACCAGTGGAAAATACAGGTCAAAGGTGGTGCCGTGCCCGACTTCCGAAGTGACCAGAATATAGCCGTTATGCTGGGACACGATGCCATACACCACAGACAGGCCGAGTCCGGTACCTTTGCCGATATCCTTGGTTGTGAAGAAGGGCTCGAATATTTTCTGGATGGTTACTTCATCAATGCCGTGACCTCTGTCTGAAAGTGTAATCCTGGA
>JACRCG010000120.1 GCA_016219145.1 Deltaproteobacteria bacterium
AATCGACCAATGGGGACACTTTCCTGGGGGGCGAAGACTTCGACCAGCTTGTTATCGACTGGATTGCGGCCGAGTTTAAAAAAGATCAGGGAATTGACCTTCGCGGTGACAAGATGGCTCTGCAACGCCTCAAGGAAGCCGCTGAAAAGGCCAAGTGCGAACTCTCGACCACTATGGAAACCGACATCAATCTGCCGTTTATTACCGCCGATGCCACCGGCCCCAAGCACCTGACCCTGAAGCTCTCGCGCGCCAAGCTGGAATCGATCTGCGCCGAGCTGCTGGCCAAACTGGACGGCCCGTGCCGCACAGCGCTCAAAGATGCCGGCCTGTCTGCCAAGGATATCGACGAGGTCATTCTGGTTGGAGGCATGACCCGTATGCCGGCCGTTCAGAAAAGAGTGGAGGACATCTTCGGCAAGACTCCCAGCAAAGGGGTCAACCCGGATGAAGTAGTCGCCATCGGCGCCGGCATCCAGGGCGGCGTCCTGAGAGGCGATGTCAAGGACGTGCTGCTGCTGGATGTCACCCCGCTCTCGCTCGGCATTGAGACACTCGGCAGCGTCATGACCCGTCTGATCGAGAAGAACACTACCATCCCCTGCCGCAAAAGCCAGGTTTTCTCGACTGCAGCCGACAACCAGCCGGCAGTTTCGATACATGTACTGCAGGGCGAGCGTGAGATGGCCAGAGACAACAAAACGCTCGGCAACTTTGAACTGACCGGCATTCCCGCCGCTCCGCGCGGCGTGCCGCAGGTTGAAGTTACCTTCGATATTGACGCCAACGGCATAGTGCATGTCTCGGCCAAGGATCTGGGGACCGGCAAGGAGCAGTCCATTCGCATCACCGCATCTTCCGGGCTTTCCAAGGAAGAAATTGATAAAATGGTTCGCGATGCCGAGGCCCATGCTGACGAAGACAAGAAGAAAAGAGAGGCGATTGAAGCACGCAACCACGCCGACAGCATGGTCTACAGCACTGAAAAATCATTGAAGGAATTCGGGGACAAAATCGATGCTGTTGAAAAAGGCAACATCGAGAACAAAATTGTAGAGCTGAAAAAGATTATGGAAGGCGAAGACGCCGAGGCTATCAAGAAGGCCACAGAAGAACTGGCTCAGTCAGCCCACAAACTGGCCGAAGCCATGTACGCCAAGACCGCCGCCCCCGAGGCTGATGCCGCTGGAGCTGATCATAGTGGCGGTTCCAAGCCGAAAGACGATAAAGTTGTCGATGCTGACTTCGAAGAAGTCAAGACCGATAAAAAGTAAAACGCGAAACCCCGCTCTCACAAAGCTCACAAAGGCACAAAGAAAACATAAAATCTTTTTTTGGGTTACTCCCTTAAAAGCTTTTAGATTGTAGTCTTTGACCTCCTTTGTGCCTTTGTGCCTTTGTGAGCTTGAGTGAACGTAAGTGAACGGGTGAGAGAACGATTTTAGTTTCAAACTGATCAAATTTCAGTAACGGGCAGCGCCTCATTCCGGGGTCGCTGCTCGTTGCGTTATCAAGGAACCTATTGTGGCCAACGGTGAAAAACGCGATTATTACGAAGTTCTGGGTGTCCATCGCAATGCTTCGGAAACCGAGATAAAAAAAGCTTTCCGCAAGGAAGCCATCCAGCATCATCCTGACAAGAATCCTGGGGACAAAGCTGCAGAAGACCGTTTCAAGGAGGCTACCGAGGCCTACGAGGTTCTGTCTGATCCACAGAAAAGAGCCCAGTATGACCAGTTCGGTCATGCCGGACTTTCCGGAGGGGGCGGTTTTTCCAGCAACGGCTTCGGAGCGGGGACCCCTTTCGGCGACATTTTCGGTGATATTTTCGGCGACATTTTCGGTGGTGCCGGAGGAGGGCGTGGACGCCCGCAGGGCAGACGTGGCGACGACTTGCTCTACAATATGGAGATCAGCTTCGAAGAGGCCGCTTTCGGCGTTGAAAAAAAGATCGACGTTCCTTTTGCCAAACGTTGCGGCACCTGCAACGGGTCCGGCGCCAAGCCGGGCACCGATCCAAAGACCTGCCCTACCTGTCGCGGCGCCGGACAGGTGCGCGATCAGCAAGGTTTTTTCAGCGTCAGCAAGACCTGCGGACATTGCAACGGGGAAGGGAAGGTGGTTGAAAGCCCATGCCCCGACTGTCGGGGCAAAGGCAGCGTCAAGGACACCAAAACTCTCTCGGTCAAGATTCCCGGGGGTGTTGAAACCGGTTCGCGCCTCAAGGTAACCGGTGAAGGGGGCCAGGGCAAGGGTGGGCCCAACGGGGATCTTTATGTCGCTATCAGCGTCAGGGATCATGTCCTGTTTCAACGTGAAGACAACAATGTCATCTGTGAAATACCGATCAGCTTCGTGCAGGCCTCTCTGGGGTGTGAGCTCGATGTGCCGACCCTTGACGGCAAAGTTGCCATGAAGATACCGGAGGGCACCCAATCAGGCAAGATTTACCGGCTTAAGGGCAAAGGCATTCCTTCACTGCAAGGCTATGGTCGCGGTGATCAACTGGTAGTGGTAAAGGTTGAAACTCCTATCAATCTCAATAAAAAACAGAAGGAGCTTCTGGAGGAGTTTGCCAAAATCAGTGGCGAAAACATTCACCCATTGAAAAAGGGCTTTGTTGACAAAGTGATGGACTTTCTGAGCTGACAGAGCTTGAATCCAAACACTTATTTTCTTGCCTACCCAGATGATATGCCTTAGTATTCGCCACTAAATCAGTTGATTGGGGGGATGTCTTATGGACAAACAACAGATGTCGGAAAAGGCCACCGAAACACTTCGCCCTTTTGAAACCGCCAATCTGATTGACACCATACAGCACCTGTCCATAGATCAGGTTTTTTCCCATCCAGCCATTCTGTTCTTCATCTGTGTGGTCTTTTTTTTCGGCGTCATCAAGCGCTCAAAAGTTGTCCTCTTAACCCTGTTTTCCCTGTTCTGCCTGATTATCATCATGCGCTATTCCATGCCGTCTGCGAATGACGACCTGACGATAGCGTCGATGCTCCCCTTTATTGGCGGAGGCCTGGTGATCGGCGGTGTTATAATCTATTTTTTGTTTATTAAATCAGAATAATTCCAATTCCAGATCAAAGATAATCTCAAAGCGGCGAGGAGATCGGCGACGGAGGCGTACAGATAGTACGTTGAGGAGCCGATGACGAGCCAACGAAGAGAGGGCTTTGATATGGAATCGGAATGCCAAGGATTGTTGATATATGAAAATAGATAAACGTGACTGGGTGTTTGTTGGTTTGATTGTTGTCGTACTGGCAATTTTCATCGGTCTTACCGGCCGGGAAAAAACCAAACTGGTTCCTCAGGACACCATGCACAAGATCGCCTATGATGCAGCCTTCAATAACGCGCCGGGTCCGGATGCATCATTGTTCAAACGTGCATTTTTCAAACCGGACAAGAAAGCGGCCGAGGCTTTCTGCGAGCCCTGTCACCTTGAGAAAAAAGTCCCGTTCCCGCCCAACCATCCTGCCAAAAACCGTTGTCTGTTCTGCCACAAGTTCAAACAGCGCTGAGTGATGCGGCCGCCATCCTGGCGGCCTCCTGATCAGGCTCTTCGAAACTTACCCGTCCGATTTTTCCTGCTCTCAGCTCTCGCAAAAAAGCCTCCGCAGCCCTGTGTATATCCACTTCTCCGCCGGTAATCAGGCAGCCAAGCCGGCGGCCGATCGCCTCCAGCACTCCGTGGGAGGTATCCGGCAGCTCTTTCATTTTGTAATGCGCCATCAGAAACTCCGGGTAACGCTGTACCATGAACTCGGAGGCGAACAGCCCCACGCAGGTGTAGTCGAGGGCGCTGGCTCCGATAGCACCGCTGGTCGCCAGCCGATAGGCCACAATCTGGTCGCTCATGTCGGGCCAGAGCAGACCCGGAGTGTCGGACAGGATAATGCCGTTCCTTAAATCAATCTGCTGGGCACAGGTCGTTATGGCCGGTTTGTCACCGACTTTTGCCATGCTTTTACCAGCCAGGGTATTGATAAGTGTCGACTTGCCCACGTTGGGAATCCCGAACACCATGGCTCGCAACGGCCAGCCGGGCTTGCCCCGGTGTGGCGCCAGGCGCTGGCAAAGCTTGATCAGCTGCTTTGTTTCAGAATGCTGCTTGGCCGACAGCGGGAGGGCGTGCACCCCGGATTCCCTTTCAAAATAGCGAACCCAGGCTTTTGTGACAAGCGGGTCTGCCAGATCATTCTTGTTCAGCACTTTTATGCGCGGCTTGTTGCGATGCATCTCTTCAAG
>JACRCG010000123.1 GCA_016219145.1 Deltaproteobacteria bacterium
AGCCGAGAAAGTAATGACCGTGCCGGCATCATAATACTGACTGAAATCAGCGTCGTAGCTAGTCCCTGATGGAGATGCGGTGACACTCCCTTTTCCAGTTCCCATTCGGCAGAAGCTAAGTAATGTTTTTTTTGTGAAAGTGGCGGTTACCGTTTTTGCCCCATCCATTGCGAGGCTGCAACTTCCTGAACCTGTACAAGCTCCGCTCCAGCCGGTGAAGGTCGTGGTGCTGTCAGGCATCGGCGTGAGAGTAACAATTGTGCCGTTTTCGAAGGACTGGCTACAGCTGCCGGTGCAGTCCACAGCTGGTGGCTTGGAAAGTACGGTTACAATACCGCCACTATTACCGGCAAATTTGATATCCAGCGGATATATTGGCGACATAATAGTATAGGCTTGGATAGCAACAGGACTGTTGTTACCGGCCCGGTCAACGGCAAAATATTTGAGCGTCTTCGAGTATGTTATGTTCAGCGGTGATGCATAAACTGATGAAGCTGCGGTTGGAGTCGACCCATCGAGGGTATAGTAGATGATTGCCGGTTCGTTTGAAGTCAGCGTCACTGTTTGCGGTGGAGTAAAGGTTCCACCGGGTGGAGATACCAGTACAGTCGGAGCAGTCGTATCAAGGTTCAACCCTTGCACCTGTACCGGAGATTTGCGGTTGGTGGTGGTCCCGTCACCAAGTTGACCGGTGCTATTGTATCCCCACGTCCAGATAGTGCCGTCCTGTTTCACGGCTACGGAGTGCCCCCATCCTGCAGCGATAGTAAGAACATCCGAAAACCCGGGCAGCTGAGTAGGGATGGGTTTTTGTGTGGTACTGCCGTCGCCGAGTTGACCGTAGTCATTATACCCCCAGGCACTAACAGTGCCATCTCCTAATGCAGCAATAGTATGAGCACCTCCTCCGATTATTGTGAGCACTCCCGACAACTCGGCCACTCGGACCGGAAGCTTTCGGTTAATAGTCGTCCCATCACCAAGCTGTCCAAAGTTATTGACTCCCCACCCCCAAATTGAACCGTCCATTTTTAAAACCTCTGTGTATCGTTGTCCCGGATACACACCAACTATTTCTGAAAGCCCGGAAACCTTAACCGGAGTATGACGGTCAGTTGTGGTCCCGTCACCAAGCTCGCCAAAGCCATTTAAACCCCAACTCCATACCGTGCCGTCCGATTTCAGCGCAACTGTATGGCTAATGCCTGAACCAATTGCAGAAACACCTGAAAGCCCTTGAGCCTGGACCGGTGTTGTTTTATCGGTGGTTGTCCCATCACCAAGCTGACCGTAATAATTATCCCCCCACGACCAGACCGTTCCATCACCTTTCAATGCTACTGAATAAGATGTTCCTGATGCGATTGCAATCACCCCTGAAAGCCCTGGGACCTCCCAAGGTTCAGAGCGTTGCGTCGTCGATCCATTTCCAAGTTGGCCATCGTAGTTGGCTCCCCATGTCCAAACTGTTCCGTCGGACATTAGTGCGATTGTATGATGTCCTCTCGCGGCAATTGCTGTGACTCCGGAAAGCCCTGAAATATGAACGGGGGTTATTCTATTGGTAGTTGTACCATCACCTAGCTTACCATATTCATTGCTGCCCCAAGCCCAAACTGTCCCATCTCCTTTTAGCGCCACTGTGTGCGACTCTCCCGCTGCAATGGCAATTTTTTTACTCAAGTCAGGACTCCTGTCCCTAAACCTGGCACCGACCAGCTTGTCTGAATCCATTGTTAGCGTGCAATCTCCCATTCCTGTACAAGCGCCTGCCCAGCCATTGAAAACGGAGTTCTCATCGGCTAATGCGGTAAGAGTAACCACAGTGCCGACATTGTAATACTGGCTGGCATTGCTGCCAAAACTTGTACCAGATGGCAGTATGGTGACAGTTCCGGTTCCCGCTCCGAGTCGGTTAAAATTCAAAACCGGTTTTTTTGCGAAGGAAGCTGTTACCGATTTATCGCCATCCATGGTGACCGAACAACTTCCAGTTCCGGCGCACGCCCCGCCCCAGCCGGTAAAAGCAGAATCAGCAGCCGGAATGGCGGAGATGACAGCGACAGTACCGGCTGTAACAATCTCGCTGCCAGAACTGCTGTAGCTTGTGCCTGTTGAAACAGTTACGGTACCGCTGCCACTGCCGCTCTTAGCATAATCAAGTCTGCGTATGTCAGTGCCACTCAATAATGCCTGTACGGTCAGCACATTCGGCGATGCCGAACTTACCGTAAGAACAGCTTTTTTCTTGCCAACACCAGTAGGGGAAAAACTGACATTGACTGTGCAGCTTTGCAGTGCCCCCAGATTAAACGGCACGTTGCCGCAGGTGCCGGGGGTCAAGCTGAACAGGCTGCTATCCTGACCGGAGATAGATATTGAGGAAATGGTCGCTTCAACATTAAGAATATTTTTAATAGTAAAAGCCCGTGACACAGGGCCTACCTCAGTCAGGACATTGTTAAAATCATGGGAATCAGGAGTGAGTTTCAGATGGCTTGCCACCCACATCCCAAAATGCTGTTCATTATTTCGATACATGGGCCACTGATGCGCTTTGCCACCTCCAACCTGATTCATCTCCCATACATAGAGAAAACCGACTTCACCCTTCACTACCAGATCGAGCTTGCCGTTTCCGTCCACATCACCAATAGCAACGGTAGACTTAATACCGGTATGGCTGCCAACAAACGTCATCTTTGTAGGAGCGATATGCTTTGGAAAACCGGGACTGAGATTACCAGAAGAAGAATATGCGAGTAGTTTGCCGTTTGTGGAACTGTTCTCGATGGCAACCACAATTTCCGGTTTTCCATCACCGTCAATATCAGCGACAGAAGGATAACTGCCTTCTCTGGGAGTCAAGACTCCTTCATAGTTCACGGCCATCTCAATTGGCCAACCAGGCAGCGATGTGCCGTCACCTCGCAACACCTGTAAAACATCACTCCAGCCACCGTCGCTTGAAACAAACACAATTTCCGGGCGACCGTCACCATCAATATCTGTAGCAATCGGCCCGTTCGGTGTCCAGCTTCTGTTAGCATATTTTTTCGGCCAGCCAGGAAGAGGAGTACCATTTCTGTTCAGCACCGTTATAACATCCTGTAGTGCCGCCGAATTATATTTTATAACAATATCAAGAATTCCATCACCATCAACATCAGCGAGCACAGGGCTCCAAACGATCCTTGGAGACTGTTCAAACTGCCATTCTGCAATCAGTGTTCCATCCGATCTAAAAATACGAGCAAACCCATCTTTGGTTGCAAAAACCAGTTCTTTCTTGCCGTCGAGATCGATGTCACCGACCGCAGGTGGGGCGTCTATTGTGAGTGAGGAATCATCATTTTCAAATATCTGAGGCCAGCCCGGAACCATACTTCCCTGGCTATCAACCATGATGACAACGCTTTTTTTGTAATTGGGATCTTTGAGATTGTTCGGGTGCGTTATAATGGCAATCTTAACCTGACCGTCGTTGTTAAAATCGGCAACTACCGGTGAAGAAACTTGTCCGGGACCGCCATTTGTTGTTGGATAGGCTCCGGCAGGAAAACCGGTTACCGGGGTTAGATCAGAATGAAAGGCATAAATGGAGTTGCTGCTCGTATAATAACCACCTACCGAAACAATGATCTCCTTCCGTCCATCACCGTCAAGATCTGCCACAACCGGTGATGTCACACAGCCAGGGAGAATAATCGCTTTGGAAGTGCCATCCGGGAAATACACATAGAGATTATGGCCATCCGCAACAATAATCTCGTCTTTACCGTCGCCGTCGAGATCGGCAATGACCGGAGAATATGACATCTGCCAGGGCGTATCTTTTTTCCCTTGCAGTTCTCGGGGCCAACCAGGACGAAGCCCGTCGTTAAAGAGAAGAGTCCACTCCTTTCTGTCTTTAACACCGAGACTGTCGCTAACCTGAAGCGTGATGGGAAAAACACCACTGGCAACCGGAGTCCCGGCAATTTCACCGGTCTGGCTGTTGAGCGTCAGTCCGGCCGGCAGAAACCTGTCCACAAGAGACCAATTAAACGGTGGTATACCGCCGGAGGTCGGAAACTTCATGCTAAACAGTGTGCCTGTAGTGGCTGAAGTCACTGAGCCAGGTAGAAACATGGATGTAGAAAGGATTGACGGTTGACCGCCAATTGCTACAAGCGGCGAAGAAACACTGGTGCTGCCGATAGGTGAAGTGAATGTCAGAGTTTCAACGACGCTTTCTGAGGGGTTCCAGATACCTGTAAATATTCCGTCACCTGCAACCTCGTCAGGGGCAACACCATCATCATGCAGTTGAATAATGCTCCCTCCAGACGTGGTTACTGAAACTGGGCCAACAGCCGAACCGCAGTTAATGCTCATGGCTGACAGGGTCTGAGGCACACCTGGCTGAGGTGCAGTGGGCAGATGCAGTACAGCAAAAAGCGGGCTGTCGACACAGGTAAGTGATTTGTAGGCATTTATCCTTCTCCCTGTTACCGTCAGGTCGGTAAAAGAGGAGACCTGGTCCCCCCCTGCCAGGATAAGATTTTTCAAAGTCGGGGTCGTGCGGGTCATGTCCTGAGCTTTGAGCAGGGCCGCTAATCCAGAAACAAAAGGAGCGGCCAGAGACGTTCCGCTTTGGTAATTGTAGCTCTGGGCAAAAGGTAACGTGGTTGAGAAAATATAGTCCCCGGGGGCGGCGATATCCACACCCCACTTTCCGTAGTTTGAGAATGAAGCCTTGCCGTCTGCACGATCGCTCGCGGCCACGGAAATGATATTGGGCAGGTCGAACCCGCTAGGATACGAGGGGTTTTTGCTATTATCGTTACCGGCTGCCGTAACAAAAAGAATGTCCTTCTGTTCGCGGATCGTATCGTACAGCGCTTGCGAATAATACGAGAACCCCCAACTGTTGTTTGTCGCAACAATATTGACTCCGCGCGCCTTCATGGCCTTGACATACTGGAGGCATTCAATAATGTCGCTAATGCTTCCAGGGGCTGTAGTAGAGGTTGCCTTGCATGCCATTATCTTCACGTTCCAGGCAACACCGGTTACACCGGTAGCATTATTACCGACAGCGCCTATGACACCGGCAACTTGAGTGCCGTGAAATTCTTCATCTTTGGGATCGCCGTTGTTGGCTATGGCGTTAAACCCGTAAATATCGTCTACATATCCATTCCCGTCTTCGTCAATACCAGCCTGACCATTCAACTCGGCCTGGTTGATCCAGAGGTTGTTGATCAGATCGGGGTGGGTATAATCTATACCAGTATCGAGAACGGCGATTACAACATCACTGTTCCCTGTAGTTATATCCCAGGCTGCCTGCGCATCGATTGTGGAGAGGGCCCATTGTTGCGCGAACTGCGGGTCATTGGGAGTATTCTGAGGATAAACCAGAAAGTTCGGCTCTGCATACTCAACATCCGGATCGCTTTTGTAATGTGAAATTGCTTCTTCCACCGACATTCCTTTGCGCAGCTTCCTGTGGTGTAAGCGCAGTGCTTTAAAATCCTTTATCTTTTCTGAACCATGTTTTTTATGAAGTTCAATCTTGCGGCTTTCAGTTACCCCGCTTTTATATTTGATAAGGATTTCGTCTATCTTGTGCTTGTTTTTCTTCTCACCGGTAATTTCCGGAGATGGAATTTTCCTCCCCTGTTCCAGAGCTGAAGTATCCTGTCCAGCAACCGCATTGCAAGGGGCATCAGCCAACAAAATTAACAGCGATGAAAAAGCAAGGCACAACCAGAAAGAATATTTCACATATTCTCCATCAACAAAAGTGAGCTATAATTATTTCGGGGTAATATAATAGACGTTTGGGGAGAATACAAGTTAGAAAAATACAATCGGCAGCATAAAGTCAGACTGAAAGAAAACAGCGAGCACGCTATTTCATCACCAAGGACGATGAAATAAAATCACAAATGTGCATGTCAACACGTCGGCACGGCTCTCCTGCAGCAAACACAGAGAGACAGAAGAATCTACGGAGCAGTCACATTCACAACCTGGCTCCCCTCCCCGGCCTGATTGACAACCTGGAGGCGGAAATCCTTGTTTGTGGAGGAATATGGATAGCGCTGGTAAATCATGCGGGTACAGTCTACGTAAATCAGTTTTTCCCGTTCAATCGACTCCTGCCCCCCCTTGCCGCCGATTTTCTGGCCATCGACATAAATGGAAGAGTTCTGCTGGAAGTTTTTCCCATGGATATTCAGCTCGTAATAATTGACAAACTCGTTGCCGATCGAAACCTGGCTGATCTCCGGCCTGCTTTCCAGAGTCAGTGTCAGCGGCAGTGTCCCGTTTTCGGCATCATTTTTCACCATGACCTGATGCAGCCCTCCAGCAGCCTGCGGAACCGTGAACAGGATCTGTTCAGGTGAGACAACCCTGCTGCTGATCACCGCTCCATCAAAGAGCAAGGCACTGCTGTCAATGAAATTTCGCCCGCTGGCGGTCACCTCACGGCTTGAGCCGCTGGCGCAGGCGTTGACTGTATCCGGTGCCAGCGAGGTGAGTACCGGCCTGGTAGCCTGCACAGTGAAGTTGTAGACCCTTCCGGCCACCCCGTCAGCGCGCCTGACATACAGCGCATACAACCCGGCCTCCAGTTTCGGAATCACAAATTCAAGCTGTTTGCCGTCGGTCACCCTGGCGGGGTTTTCAACGCTGCCAAGAAAGACGCTGGCCTGCTCGCCAAAAGAGCTGCCGAAGATGGTGACCTTGCCGCCCGGCTCGCCCTGGGCGGGGATGATGCTGAGAATGGATGGCACAGCAGGAGCAGCAGGCGCCGGAGCAGGGGCAGCCTGGGGTCTGACCCGTTGCGGACGCTCGGCGGCCTGGAGATCAGAAACACTCGTGATGCATGCAAATAAAGCAAGGAGCAGAAATAGTTTCATGCCGACATACCTCCTGTTCATCATCTTTTGACCGTCATGGCCAGCC
Source organism: Deltaproteobacteria bacterium (assembly GCA_016219145.1). Lineage (GTDB taxonomy): Bacteria > Desulfobacterota > Desulfuromonadia > Geobacterales > Pseudopelobacteraceae > JACRCG01. The sequence goes on from JACRCG010000123.1 coordinate 6,964, forward strand.
AGATACCGCCGGCAGTAAACAGCAGATTAGCGCCCCAGGCCGCCACTATAGCCGGCAGAACGCCGCTGCGCCCATAAGAGAGCAGGACGGCGTTGACAACAAAATATGCGAAACCGATTCCGACACTGGCTCCAATCCCCAGAGCCAGGCCGCCCGACCTGCTGTTCCTGAGCGCAAATGGAATCCCCAGAATAACCATCACAAAAGCGGCAAACGGAGATGACAGTTTGGCATGCATCAGGGTCAGGTACTTGAACGCCTGATAACCGCCACGCCTCAGATTATCGGCATATTCGCGCAGTTTGACATAACTCAGGTTGTCGGCGTTGTTGTCCAGCACCTTGAGGTCATCAACTTTAAGCCTGATCGCAATCTCCATGCTTGGAACAGGCGTACTGCGATATCCGGCGGCTTTGGTGAAATCCTTGACTACCAGTTGCTTGAGAGTCCAGCGTCCGTTAATAAATTCCGCGCGGTCGGCGTCGATCCGGCTGACCGGAGTGAGCGAGTCATCCAGCGTCCAGACCGTCACCCCCTTGAGCAGCTTTTTCTGGGGATCAAAGGCCTTTGCCTGAAGAATCAGGGAGTCGGTGCGAAACCAGATGTTATTCAGCTTGAAGACAGCATTGACGCCCTGTTTGCGTATCTTGACCCGCTCGATCTGCTCCATGCGTTCATAGCTGTAAGGCACTATGAATTCGGCATTTATCAGCAGCAGGAAACTGGCCGCCAGACCAAGCGCCAGCATGGGGAGTGATATGCGGAACAGACTGATCCCGCAACTGCGCATGGCCGTTATTTCAGCGTTGCGCGACAAAAGCCCCAGAGTCAGCAGAGTCGCCATCAGTGTGGAAAAGGGGGCCGTCTGGCCGGTCATCTCGGGGAGCTTGTTCAGAAAGAATTGGAACATATCGGATGAAGAGCCACCGGCACGGATAAAGCGCGGCACCTTGTCCATCATGTCCAGCACCAGATAAATAGATACGAAGCTGCCGAGACACAAGGCAAACAGGCGCAGCCAGGTAGCTGCTATGTAGCGACTCACAATCGACATGTCAGCGTCGCCACCCTTTTACGGCAGCAATCATTCGGGAGAAATCCGGAATAGGAAGGGTGCGCTCCAGCGAGGCCATTCGCAGCAGATACCACCCCAGCCCCAGAAAAATCATATTCGGCAGCCAAAGCGCCACAAACGGCGGAATGGTCCCTTTTTCAGCCAGTGTCTTGCATAGAGACAGCATCAGGTAATACGCCAGAAGAATGCCGATACTGATCGCAAAACCGGCTGATTTGCCGCTCCGGCGGTTCTGGATGCCGAGTGGTACCGCCAGAAATGCGAACACCACCGAAGCGAACGGAAAGGCATAGCGGCCATGCAGTTCAGACAACATTTTCAGGCGGGTCAGGAGTGGCGTGGCCTGGTCGGCAATCTGGCCGCGCAGCTCGGAAACGCCCATATCCTGTTCGTTGCGGCCAATGCCGGCAGCACCGCCCTGCGCTCCGACCGTCATGATGTATTCGCCGAAAGTCACCAGACGATACTCGTCACCCTTCCCGGCCGCATGGATACTGCCGCTCTTCAACGACAGCCGCATGGCCTGACTCTCGGAACCGCCGTTTACAACTCCATCTTTGGCGAAGATGGTCATGGGGCGGCCAGGATTGCGGCCGTCGTGGATTATGACCCCCTGCAGGGTATGACGCTGATCGTCGTAATGTTCGGTATACAGTATCATTCCGGGGATTTCGTCCCAGAAGATCTTTTCACGAATGGTAGCCGAGATATTCTGTTTGAAAACCCTGAAGCTCAGCTCCTTGAAAGCGCTGTTGCCCCACGGCACGCCGATCAGGCTGGTAGCCAGGGTAAAGATTGCCGCCACCAGGGCGCAGGCCAGAACCGGCGGCATGATCTGAACCAGACTGACGCCGCCGGCTTTTATGACGGTGATTTCATTGTCGGCGGACAGCCGGCCGAAAGCCAGCAAAACAGCCAGCAGAAAAGCCATCGGGATAGTGAACACCAGAAAGGAGGGCATCAGATACAGGATCATCCTGCTGACATCAGCCAGAGGAACACCGCGCGACACCAC
>JACRCG010000125.1 GCA_016219145.1 Deltaproteobacteria bacterium
CAATTTTACTTTTCTGGTCGGGGTAGCAGCGGCGGCGGTACTGCTGGTAATACCGGCCTATGTCTACCATTGGAAACCAATCAAGGAAATAGCCGTACTTGGGGAACTGCTGGCGGTGTCGGCTATCGTAATGTGTCTTTTGTTTGTTACCGTGGATATCGGTCACCCCGAGCGATTCTGGCATCTGATCCCCAAGATCGGCCTGCTGAACTTTCCGCAGTCGCTCCTGGCCTGGGATGTGGTGGTGCTGAACACTTATTTGGCGATAAACCTGACAGTTGCGGTTTTTATTCTCTACAACAAGTACTACAAGCGTGAGCCGAACAAGAAGTTTACCACTCCCTTGCTGCTGCTTTCAATTCCGTCCGCAATATCAATACATACGGTAACCGCTTTTTTGTACAACGGCCTGGGTGCCAGACCATTCTGGAACTCCTCGATCCTGGTGCCGCGTTTTCTTGCCTCTGCGTTCTGTTCAGGGCCGGCTTTCATGATTCTGATATTTTTTCTGGTGCGAAAATACACCAAGTTCAAGATCGATGACGAAGCCATCCAGAAGGTAGCCGAGCTGATCGCCTACGCCATGTTCGTCAACCTGCTCCTGCTTGGCGCCGAGCTTTTCAAGGAATACTACACCGGCTCGGTTCATCTGGCACCGGTGCAGTACCTCTTCCAGGGTCTGCATGGTCATTCCGCACTGGTCCCCTGGATCTGGACCGCTATGATTTTCAATCTGACCGCCTTTTTTATTTTTCTGGTTCCGGAAACTCGCAGGAACAATGTTACTTTGGTAATTGGTTGCATTCTGGTGTTTATCGGAGTGTACATCGAAAAAGGGATGGGGCTGGTCATACCCGGCTTTATACCTGACGTGCTGCACGAAATCTATGAGTACGCGCCTTCTGGCGTAGAATTGCTCCTCTCGATGGGTATCTGGGCTACCGGCCTGTTTGTGTTTACCATGCTGCTGCGGGTCGCCATTCCGATCATGAACGGTGATTTCCATGTCGCCGATGATGGTGTCACTTACTTCATTGGCGACCAACTGTTTCTGGTTCCACAGAAAAAGCAACAAAACAGTGCACCGGTGAAACCGGAATCCGAGCCGGCCGCCTGAACAATGCAGCGTATTCCTCAACTCGGGTTTGGTGCTTTTTTAACAGGCCTGATGATTAATCGTTGACACGTTAGAAATATCGTTCTATCTTGTCGCTCGGTTTTTTTCAGGCCTGTAGTTTCAGATGTAACCGGCATCCGTGGCCTAATCAATATATTATTTGAGTCATTTCAGCAGCCAATCATATGGCAAGAGGGAGAGAGAGTGAAAAGTCATGTCTGGCGACCGCTGTATGTGGTCATAGCTTTTGTCGCAGCGCTACTTGTTTTTCGTTTCTTCTATGTACCTAACGACTTCGGGTCAGGGAGCAGGGGTTTCATGTATTCCTACCATCGCAAGTCCAACGTTATGGAGTGGAAGAATCAGCCTGCCAAGTATGGTGTTTCCGGGCGAGAGAGAATGCATGAATATTGCAGTGCCTGCCATGGCGCAGTCGTCAAGGTTCGCACAGAAAAACTGCATGGAATTATCCCTTGTGAAGATTGCCACGGACCGGCGATGAACCATCCCGAGAACCCTGAAAAACTGACCATTGATCGCAGCAGGGAGCTTTGTCTGCGCTGCCACACAAACCTGCCCTATACGACCAGTGAGCGGCACCGTATCCCCGGCATCAACCCGAAAACACACAACACCGGCGCTGAATGCGTCAAGTGTCATAATCCTCACAACCCCAGTCTGGAGGGAATGAAATAATGGAGAGGCGAGAATTTCTGCAAAAATGTATTATGGTTGTTGTCGGTGCTTCCGTACCGGTCTCAGCTCTGACGTTTATCGACCCCAAAAAAGTATTTGCCGCTAATCCCGATATCCAGTGGGCGTTTTTGGTCGATACCAACAAGTGCGTCGGTTGCGGCTTCTGCGTCAAGGCCTGCAAAACAGAAAATGATATCCCTTTTGAAGCTCATGTTTCCAGAACATGGGTAGAGCGCTACGTGTACACCAAAGACGACAAACGCTATGTGGACAGCCCTCAAGCGGCGCTTCACGGATTCATCGATTCCCGGATTGATCTCGGGCGGGGTGAGTTCAAGGAGATCGACCCCAAAAACGTCGGCAAAGCTTTTTTTGTTCCAAAATTATGTAATCACTGCTCATCTCCAGCCTGTACCCAGGTCTGCCCGGTCGGCGCCACCTACAAAACAGACGACGGGGTTGTTCTGGTTGACCGGAGCTGGTGCATCGGCTGCGGCTACTGCATTATGGCCTGCCCGTACGGAGCACGCTTCTTCCATCCAGTTAAACACGTTGTTGACAAATGTACCTTCTGCTACCACCGTCTCAGCAAGGGACTGGACTCAGCCTGCGTAAACGCCTGCCCATTCAAGGCCCGCCGAATGGGAAATATTCATGATCCTAATGATCCTATTACACAGATCATCATGAACGAGCGTGTCGGAGTACTTAAGGATGAATTTGGAACAAAGCCTCAGGCCTTTTACATCGGCCTTGCCCAGGAGGTACGCTAGTCATGGTCGAGCAAGTCGCGCAACACGCTGCTATGGTAGTTCACGGTGAAGCATGGACGATCAAGGAGCTTTTTACCCTGCCGAACGAGTACATCTACTGGTCGATTCAGATCGTCATGTATCCGTTCATGACCGGTCTCGTAGCCGGAGCTTTCGTTCTCTCCTCGCTCTATCATGTTTTTGGCGTCGAGAAATTGAAAGAGATCGCCAGGTTTTCTCTCGTATTTTCATTTGCCCTGCTGCCGGTGGCCATGATGCCGCTGATGCTGCATCTGCAACAGCCGTTCCGGGGTATCCACGTACTTATGACGCCGCATTTTACATCGGCAATCTCGGCTTTCGGCATTGTGTTTCTGACATACGCCTCAATCGTTGCCACCGAAATCTGGCTGGTATATCGCAAATATTTCGTTGAAACGGCTCAGGGCTTGATGGCGATGCAGAATCGCAGCAACATAGACAGCTTCAGAATGATGGTATTCCAAGCCCTGACGCTGGGCGCCTGGGACATCAGCGAAGAAGCTGTCGAGAAAGACCATAAAGCCTGCAAAATCATGGCCGGCATAGGTATTCCGGTAGCCTGCTTCCTGCACGGTTACGCCGGATTCATCTTCGGCTCCGTCAAAGCCAATGCGCTCTGGATGACGCCGCTGATGCCGGTTATCTTCATCTGTTCGGCGGTAGTTTCCGGAGTGGCTCTCTGTATCCTGACTTATGTAATCGTACAGGAAATTCGCAAATATCTGGCCAGAAGCAAGATGGCTCGCTGGGCCAGGGAAGCTGATGCTCCCAAAGCTGAGGAGCTTGAAGCTGTCAAACATACAGAGGTCATGATCTCCTCCAATTATCTGCTTTATTTTATGATCGCTGCCATGACTCTTGAAATACTGGACCTGATTTTCCGTGGCTACACCCAGGTCAAATCATGGGACATCCTGCGTGAAGTCATTATGGAGCGCGATTTTACCAAAATATTCATTCTACAGTACACTATCGGCAACCTGGTGCCGTTTATCATGATGATACTGCCGGGTCGTACCGTGCGGCGTACGACGATCGCCACCGTGCTGGTTCTGTTCGGCGTATTCATGATGCGTTACAACGTTGTAATCGGTGGCCAGGCCTTTTCGCTCAGTTTTTCAGGTTTCATGGACTACCATCTGCCGATAATTCCGCACGATCTTGAGACCTTCAAGGAAGGACTCTTCGGCGCTCTGACGGTCATTGCAACTCCGTTTATACTGTTTTATTTTATAAACATGTTTATTCCCGCCTTCCTGAAGGAAGAAGAGAAAGCGCCGCACTAAGCCCTTTTTCTCAAAGCGCCTGCCGTGTCGGCAGGGCCACAAGCGTAAAGCGGCATAACCATTAGAATGCAAGGCCGGCCGTCAGAAGCCGGCCTTTTTCCATCCATGTATGGCGAACAGCAGCCAACAATCCGGAGTATGTTCATATGCACAAGAAACTGTTTATTCCTGGACCGATAGAGATTCACCCCGATATCCTGGCAGCCATGGCGACTCCTATGATAGGCCATCGAATGAAAGAATACGCCGAACTGCATGGAAGGGTTACAGCTGGTCTTAAAAAGGTTATGTTTACTGAAGAAAAGGTTTTTCTGGCGACATCCAGTGCGTTCGGAGTAATGGAGGGGGCCGTTCGCAACCTGGTCGGAACCCGCTGTGCCAACTTCTGTAACGGCGCTTTTTCAGACAAATGGCATGATGTCACCTTGCGCTGCGGTAAACAGGCCGACGCATTCCGCTTCGACTGGGGTAAACCGGTCACACCCGAAGCGGTCGAACAGGCTCTGTCCACCGGAAAATACGACAGTATGACCATGATTCACAATGAAACATCCACCGGAGTAATGTCCCCATTACCTGAAATAGCGGAGGTCATGAGAAAGTTTCCGGATGTAGTTTTCATTGTGGATACGGTCTCCTCCATGAGCGCGTTGAAGGTTCCGGTTGATGAATTGGGAATTGACAGCTGTATTTTCGGAGTTCAGAAGGCTTTTGCGTTGCCGCCCGGCCTGACGGTCTTTACCGCCAGTGAGAAGGCGCTGCAGCGCGCCGCCGGAATGGAAGGACGGGGGTATTACTTTGATTATGTGGAGTTTGCGTCTAACGACGCCAAGAACAACACACCTTCTACGCCATGTATTTCGCTGATCTACGCCATGGACAAACAGCTGGAGAGGATCTTCGCTGAGGGTCTCGAGTCGCGCTGGGCCCGTCACGCCGATCTGGCCGATTATGTCAGAGGGTGGGTCACCAGCCGTGGTTTTGAACTGTTCCCGGAAACCGGATACTGCTCACAGACTCTGACCTGTAGCCGCAACAGTCGCGGCATCGACCTTGCTTCCTTGAAAAAACAGCTCGGTGAGGCAGGATTCGCATTTGATGACGGTTACGGTAAAATCAAGGGGGATACTTTCCGGATCGCACATATGGGTGATATGACCCAAACTGATATTGACGGACTGCTGAACGCGATAACTGCCATCATGCCGGAGTTGGCGTAAAGTCGAGCCTATACACAGCGAAGCCCTCCATTTGGAAGGCTTCGCAATACGATCATAAGTTTTTTTTGCTGACCGGCTGGTTACTCTTTCTCGAAAACATCCTTGCCGGCGCCGCAGAGCGGGCAGCACCAGTCGTCCGGCAGCGACTCAAAGGGTGTTCCGGCGGCAATACCACGATCCGGATCACCTTGGGCGGGGTCATAAACATACTGACAAATAGTGCAGATCCATCGTTCCATGTGATACTCCTTTTCTGTGTTGGTGTGTTATTCCCAGCTGATGCATTGAACCGGGCAGCCGTCAATAGCCTGCTGGATTTCTTTTTCTGATGCACCGGCCGGATCATAAGCTTCTGACTTGCCGGAACTGTCAAAGCGGAATACGCCAGGACAGGTGGACACGCATAGTCCGCAACTGATACAGTTATCCTGATCCACAACCACTTTTTTGCCCACGGGCAGCTCCTCCTGAATATTTAGGAGGGCATTGTAGCAGTTTCAGAATGGATGTCAATCAACAGGGGAGCAAAACATGATCTTTGAAGAGTTAGCTGTCGGTCCGCTTTCGGTCAACTGCTTTGTTATCGGCTGTGAAACCAGTCGCGAAGGGATCATTGTTGATCCGGGCGGAAATCTTGAGCTGATAAAGCAGGCGGTCCAGAAACACGGCCTGAAGATCAGCTCAATCATCAATACACACGGTCACTTTGATCATATCGGGGCTAACTGCGGCGCTGTTGCTGCTTTCGGCGCACGCCTGCTTATTCATCAGGCCGATGCATATCTGCTCGGCAAGGTGGCCGAAGTAGCTTCGATGTACGGGATGTCAGGCGAGAATTCGCCTGAGCCGGATGATTATCTGGTCGACGGCATGGAGATAGCTTTTGGAGGCTATCATTTGCAGGTGCTGCATACGCCGGGACACACACATGGTGGCTGCTGTCTGTATATCGAGCAGGCTGATATGGTTATCACCGGCGATACACTTTTTGCCGATTCAATCGGCCGCACCGACCTGCCGGGCGGTTCACACGAGCAGCTGCTGGATTCGGTTCGCACCCGGCTCTTTACGCTGCCTGACAGTGTGATTGCCTATCCCGGGCATGGACCGGAGACGACCATCGGCCACGAAAAAAGTTGTAACCCATATTTCTGAGGTCGGCGCAGACATGCTAAAAGGAAAACGAATCATACTGGGTGTCAGCGGGGGCATTGCCGCCTATAAAGCGATCGAACTCCTGCGCCTGCTGACCAAGGCCGGAGCTGAAGTACATGTCATCATGACGCGGGCTGCCCAGGAGTTCGTCACACCGCTCACCTTTCAGACCCTTTCCGGAAATCCGGTCCATACCGAACTTTTCAACCTGATTGCCGAACGTGAAATCGGCCATATTTCCCTGGCCGACCGGGCCGACCTGTTTATAATCGCCCCGGCAACGGCCAATGTTATCGGTAAGATAGCCGGCGGCATTGCCGACGACATGCTGACAACAACAGTGATGGCAACCAAAGCTCCGGTTCTGATCGCTCCGGCCATGAACGTAAACATGTTTACCAACCCGATTTATCGGGAGAATGAAGAAAAACTGCGCCGATTAGACTACCGTTTTGTCCCCCCGGTTTCCGGATCTCTGGCCTGTGGATGGGAAGGGGAAGGAAAGCTCGCGCCACCGGAAACAATTTTCGAGGAGGCTGTGGCAGCACTAAGCCCCAAGGATCTGGCCGGTCGCACGATTATGGTCACCGCCGGACCGACCCGCGAAGAGATTGATCCGGTACGCTACATAAGCAATCACTCCTCCGGAAAGATGGGGTATGCCCTGGCCAGATCAGCTGCACGGCGGGGAGCCAGGGTGATTCTGGTCAGCGGCCCGACCAGTTTGTCCCCACCTTCAGGTGTCGAGCTGCTGCATGTCACGTCGGCCTGTGAAATGCGAGATGTCGTTATGGCTCGTGCCGTCGAGTGCCATGCAATTATAAAATCCGCTGCCGTTGCAGATTACCGCCCGGTTGACCGGAACGCTGACAAGATCAAGAAAAACAGCGAGCGGGCTTCTGTCGAACTGATCAGGAACCCTGATATTCTGGGCGGGCTGGGCCGAATGGATAAACGCCCTTATCTGGTCGGTTTCGCTGCCGAAACCGCCATGGTTAGCGAGTACGCCGCAAAGAAACTGTCCGAGAAAAATCTGGACATGATTGTGGCCAACGATGACAGCCAGCCTGACGCCGGGTTTAATGTGGATACCAACCGGGCACTACTGATTTTCCGGGATGGCCGGAGCGAAGCGTGCAGCCTTATGTCCAAGGACGATCTGGCCGGTCGAATACTGGACCATATAGCAGCAGAGCTGGCATCACGCTGAGGGTCGCCGGTTTTGGCTTGACTTGGCTGCCTGAAAGTACTAGTTTTTCGAAGTTATAACAGACACGGAGGTAGTATTAGTGGCCTTATTGATCGGCACCGGTCTCATCGTTAAAATCGTTCTCCTGATCCTGGTCTTCTTTTCGGTTGTCTCCTGGGCCATAATCATGTTCAAACTCGTCCAGATCCATCGCGCCAACAGCGAGTCAGTCCGATTCATGGATTTTTTCTGGAAATCCAAGCGGTTCGACGCCATCGCCTCCCAGGCCGACCGCTTTGTCAGTTCACCACTGACAGTTCTCTTTAACGAAGGGTACAGCGAGTTGAAGAAAGTCGTGGAGAGTGACGGCGCCAGTGACGGCAGTGCCCTCAGCACCGATCTGGGCGGCGTGGAAAATGTTTCCCGCGCTCTGCGACGAGCGACGAACTCCGAGATAACACGTCTGGAAAAATATACTACGTTTCTTGCAACCACAGGCTCCACCTCTCCTTTCATAGGATTGTTCGGGACGGTCTGGGGTATCATGACCGCCTTCGAGGGTATCGGCAAGACCGGCTCGGCCTCGCTGGCCGTTGTTGCTCCTGGAATCGCCGAGGCGCTGATTGCAACTGCAATCGGGCTGGTTGCCGCAATTCCGGCTGTAATGGCCTACAACCACTTCCAGCATAAAATTCGGGTACTGGTCAAGGAAATGGACAACTTCTCCACCGAGTTCCTTAACATCGTGCAGCGCAACATCGCGGGGAAATAAGCCATGTCCATGGGTGGGCAAAACGATCACCGCGGCATGATGGCCGATATCAACGTTACCCCTCTGGTTGACGTCATGCTGGTTCTGCTGGTGATTTTCATGGTAACAGCGCCGATGATGCAGCAGGGCGTGCAGGTAAACCTTCCAAAAGCAGACACAAAAGCCATGACTCCGGCGGAGGAATCGGTCGTGGTTACCGTGGATAAATCCGGGAAAACCTATATCAACAAGGATCAGATCCCGGCTGGTGAACTGCGTAACCGTCTCTCGGCCATCTTTGTGTCGCGAGCCAAAAAAGAGGTCTTTCTCAAAGCCGATGCCGGTGTACCCTACGGCGAGGTGGTCAAGGCCATGTCCGATATCCAGGGAGCCGGCATAGAGCGGCTCGGCATGGTAACGGAACCGGCCGCCAGATAATGACAGCCCGTCCGGCCGCTATCGACTCCGGTATTGGTGTCAGCTGCATCGCCTCCACCGTCGTTCACCTGGCGGTTTTTTTGTTGCTGGTCTGGTGGGGGAAACTTTTCCCGGTTAACATGAACCTGCAGGAAACCTATTATGTGGATGTCGTGAACCTGCCGGTGGCGTCTCCTCAGGCCGGCAGTCCCCAGCAGAAGGGCGCAGAAGAGGAGGCAGCTCTTCCGCCTTCGAAACTTCAGGAAAACCAGATGGCAGTGCCCCCGGCTCCCAGGCCCGAAGCAGCAAAACCGTCCGACAAAACGGCTGTCAAGGCTACAGACCAGAACGATTCGGCGTTTGCCGAGCGGATGGCAAAACTGGAAGGGAAGAGTGAGGCCAAGCGGCAGGAGGCTGCGCTGGAGCGCCTGCGCAGCAAGGTCACTACCGCCGGCAGCGGACGGAGCGGCATGCCGGCAGCAACAGGCAAAGAAGTCGGCAGCGATTTTACGGCCTACGTTCAGTCCCGCCTGAAAGACGCTTTCCGGGAGACCATCAGTTATACCAGCAAAAACCCGGAAGTAGTTGTAAGGCTGTTTATTGATGTTAACGGCAGAATTTCAAAACGCAAGCTGGAGCGCAGCAGCGGTGACCGGGCCTTTGAGTTGTCCGTGCAGCGTGCCATTGACATGGCTGGCGAGAAATTTACCCATCCTCCCGACAAAAAAGTTTTTGAAGGTGTTTTTGTATTTAAACCCCAGGGGATAACCTCTGACCGTGGCAAATGAGGTCTGAATGCGTATATATATTTTTCTGCTGATTTTTCTGGTTTTCCCTGTGACTGTCTTTGCCCAAAACGGGTATGTGGAAGTCACTGCTCCCGGCAACCATCTGCTTAAACTGGCTGTTGACGCTCCTGTCTCCTTTGACGCGACCCCTAATCCCGTCTCCGCCAGAGAGATATCCGACGTTCTTGTATTTGACATCAACATGTCCGGGATTGCGGCCGCTGAAGGCAGGGATCAGCTGCCTCCCCAGAGTGTGACAACACTGGCCGATACCGATCTTAACCCGTGGAAAAACGGCGGATACGACTTGCTGATTCGCAGCGCCTACAGCATCAAGGGCGAAGAACTTACTGTCGAACTGCGCCTTTTTGATGTTCAAAACAGCAATCTTATGGTCGCCAAACGGTATCTGGGAAGAACAGGTGAACTGCGGCGCTTCGTACATACCTTTGCGGACGAGGTTTTGCTGGATATAACTGGAACGAAGGGGTGTTTTACCTCCAGAATCGCCTACGTCACGGCCCAATCCGGCAACAAGGAGATTGCGGTTATGGACTGGGACGGCCACATCCCGCTCCCGCTGACCAAGAACGGCTCGATCAATATGAATCCTGATTTTGCTCCAGATGGTCGCGAAATCATATTTACCTCCTATAAACGCGGCAATCCCGACCTGTATCGACGTGCGCTCTCGAACACGGCCGAAATCCCGCTGTCAAGCCGCAACGGGCTCAATATCACCGGAACCTGGTCGCCGGACGGCGGCAAGATCGCTTTGGCGCTCAGCAAAGATGGCGATGCGGAGATTTACACCATCGCCAAGGACGGCACGAATCCGATCCGGCTTACGATCAGTCAGGCGCTTGAGGTTTACCCGGCCTGGTCTCCGGATGGCAAACAGATCGCCTTTGTATCTGACCGCCTTGGCAAGCCGCAGATATTCATCATGGACGCAGACGGCGGCAATGTCAGAAGACTGACAACCTCCGGCAGTTACAATGTCAACCCGCGCTGGTCGCCCAAAGGGGACCGGATCGCCTATACCCGCTCGATGGGAGGCTTTCAGATCTTCACAATCCGTGCAGACGGCAGCGGCGACACTCAACTCACCAGTGAAGGTAACAACGAAAACCCCTCCTGGTCACCGGACGGGCGTTTTATAACTTTCAGCTCCAAGCGCGGCAACGGACAGGGGCTCTACGTCATGCGGGCCGACGGCAGCGGCCAGACCCGGGTCAGTCAGGGCAAGGGCAGCTATTCCCAGCCAGCCTGGTCGCGCAACTGATTTTTCTTGAGTTGATGCAGGCTGGCTGCTGCCTTGGTGCAATCTGATCACGCCCTCAAGAGCGCGCATGCTGCCCACCCCCCGTTTTTACCGGTAGAGCTTACGATATTCTGCGATTAACGGTTATTAGCGGTTGCAAAACGAACGCTGTTATGTATAATGCGCTACATACTGGAATACACTCAGGCAAAGCGCCTTAACTTAAGCAGGACAAAGGAGATTGGTATGAAAAGACGGGTTCTGACTCTATTGGCAGCTATCAGCTTGGCGGCTCTGGTTTTGGGAGGCTGTGCGAACAAGGAAGTCGTGAAGAGCGAGGAAGCTGTTGTACCCAAGGCTGCTGAGTCCTCAGTAGCTGCGCCGGCCAAGGCAGAGGCAAAAGCTGAGTCCGCCAAACCTGTCGAGACTGCCGCTTCACTTGATCCGACCGGCGCTAAGCAGGCAGCAAAGGCTGCCGCTCCCGTAGCCGATTCGAGTCTGGAAACGGTCTATTTTTATTTTGACAAATCGGACCTGCGTCAGGATGCCAGGAACGTGCTGAGCAAAAATGCTGAGGTGCTGCTTAAAGCAAAGCCGAATGCCAAGATACAGATTGAGGGGCACTGCGATGAGCGCGGCTCGTCTGAATACAACCTCGCCCTGGGCGACCGGCGCGCCAAATCTTCGTTGCAGTACCTGATTACGCTGGGCGTCAAGGCCGACCGGCTTTCCACCATCAGCTACGGAAAAGAAAAACCGGCAGTGCAGGGGAACGATGAAGCCGCCTGGGCCAAAAACAGAAGGGCTGAGTTCGTAGCCAAATAGCCCCAGAATCAGATCACTTTTTTCAAGCGCCCGGGTTTACGACCTTGGCGCTTTTTTTTGTTTAGTGCTTGACATTCGTGTTCACAATATATATTGTTTTCCATATATCGCGGCAGGAGTCATTCATGAAGACTAATTTTACAATTATTATGCTGCTGCTTTTAACCGGGCAGGCCTGGGCCGGACAGCCACTGACCCTGAAAGAATCCATTTCACTGGCCCTCCAGAAAAACAATCTGGTCAAAGCCGCCGGCTTTAGTGCCTCGGCCGCTGGCTCCGGGATAGAGGTTGTCAAATCCCGCTACTACCCGACCTTATCTTTTGAGGAGAACTTTACAACCTCCAATTCGGCCACTCAGAACTTCATGATGAAACTTGATCAGGGGCGTTTTACGCAGAATGACTTTCAAATCAGCAATTTGAACCAGCCCTCCTCATGGTCTGATTTCAGGACGACCCTCTCGTTTCAGCAGCCGCTGTATGCCCCATCCCAGAATCCATTAAAGGAGATGGCCATCAAAGATTACGAGAAGAGCCGCCTGGAACTTGAGGCGATCAGGCAGGATGTCGCATTTCAGGTTTTCCGGCTATATCTGGAGGTCCAGAAATCCGATGCCCGGCTCAAAGCTGCCGAAAAGGCTGTGGCTGATGCCCGCGAGAATATGAGGCTGGCGACTGTCAGGAATGCCGCCGGGGTCGGTCTGCTTTCTGATGAATTGCGGGCCAGGACACATCAATCAATTTTGGAGCAGCAGTTCATATCCGCCCACAACAACCTGGCTCTGGCCAGGATGCGTCTGGCCATGCTGATCGGTATAGACGAAGGGCAGCTTTTTGATCTCTCCTCACTTCCGAATCGTATCAGCGTGCCTGTATTGAATGACGATCTGGTCAGGACTGCTATCGAAGAAAATATCGAGATGAAGCTCTCACGCTCCGACCTGGAAAAATCTGGAGTGGCTCTCAAACTGGCAAAAAGTTCGTACTATCCGACTGTGGGGGCTTTTGCGGCCTACCAGCTTAGCGGCAAAGAAGCACCTCTGACAGCTGATAACAATGCCTGGATGGCCGGAATCAACTTCAAGTGGCAGCTTTTCGAAGGATTTCGCAGCAACCACGAGCGCAGCCGTGCCGCCTCCGCAGAGTCGGCAAACCGGGAGATCGTGGAAAACAGAGCCAAAGAGGCCAGGTACCGGTTAAAAGAAAGTTATCTGCGGCGCGATGAGACCGGCAAACGGCTGGAAGTGGCCCGCCATGCCCTGCTGGACGCCGAGGAAACAGTCAGATTGATCTCAAAACGCTTTGAGAATTCTCTGGCTACGATGCTTGATCTGCTGGACGCCCAGAACGCCCTCAATCAGACCCGGGCCGATCTGGTCGAGACCGAGGCCGCCTATCTGCTGGCTGGCGGACGGGTATATCTGGAAGCCGGGACATTTTTGAAGGAGATGCTCAAATGAAGAACTACGTGCTGCTTGTTTCAATAATGCTAACTGCCGCTGTGGCAGTCGGCGGTTGTTCGAAGAAACGGGAAACGGAAACGAGGGAGAAAGCCCCGCCTGCTGTTGTCAAGGGTACTGCCAGCGAGACAGTTAAAATTTCCGCAATTGCTGAAACAGTGGAAGTGGCAGGCACAGTTCGCGCCCGCACGAGCGCTGTCGTATCAGCCAGAATCCCCGCAAGTGTCTCGGTTTTGAAGGTCCGTGAGGGTGACAGGGTGCGAAAGGGCCAGTTGCTGGCCCAGTTGGAAGCGCTGGAGAATCAGGCCAATGCCGCCGTAGCAACTGCCGGGACAGACGAGGCCCGCCAGGGGGTGGAAGAAAGTCAATCCCGCAAGAAACTGGCCGATGCCACTTTTGAGCGCTACCATAAACTCTTCAGCGAACGGGCCATAAGCCGACAGGAGTTCGACATCAAGCAGAGCGAGAAAGAGCTGGCTGCTCAGGCTCTGGCACGGGCAGAGGCCCGCCTTAAACAGGCCGAAGAGCGCTCGAAAGCGGTTTCCAGCATTTCAGATTACACTCGCATTCTGGCTCCGATCAGCGGAATCATCACCAGTAAGCCGGTTGGTCTGGGGGGCACCGTGTTTCCAGCCCAGCCTCTGATGACAATTGAAGATGACAGCAGCTACCTGTTTGAGCTGGCTGTCCCGGAATCGCTGGCCACCAGTGTAAAGCCGGGCTCGCCGGTACAGGTGACACTGGATGCTCTGGGCAGCTCATTTGAAGCCGCAATTGCCGAAATTGTGCCGGCCGTAGATCCAGCCAGCCGCACCTTCACCGCCAAGATCGCGCTGGAGCGCAAGGGTGTCAAGTCCGGCATGTTCGGACGCGCAACGATCGGCATGGCAACGGCCGGCAACGGTATCACCCTGCCAAAAAAGGCGCTCTTCGAGCGGGGGGCCATGGCTGCGGTATGGGTACTTGACAGGGACAACATCGCCCGGATGCGGATCATCAAGGCCGGCAGAGCCGTGGGCGAACGGCTGGAGATCCTTTCCGGGCTTTCAGAAGGCGAGAGGGTAGTGGTATCGGGAGTGGAGAAGATCAGCGAAGGGGTAAAGGTAGAGTAGATCATGAAAAATCTCGGCTTTGCCGGTAAAATAGCGCGCGCCTTCATCAACTCCAAGCTTACTCCGCTGATAGTGGGAGCCTCTTTGCTGCTTGGACTCTTTGCCGTCAAGATGACCCCGCGCGAAGAAGAGCCCCAGATTGTGGTGCCGATGGTTGACATCTACCTGCCGATGCCCGGATCTATGCCCCAGGAGGTGCAGGAGCGGGTGGTCAAGCCCTTCGAGTCCAAACTGTGGGAGATCAATGGGGTTGAATACCTCTATTCAATGAGCCGTCCTGGCCTTGGAATCATCACCGTTCGTTTTCAGGTCGGGCAACCGATGGAAGAATCGCTGGTCAAGCTCTACAACAAGGTCATGAGCAACCGGACTCTGCTTCCGCCCGGCGCCCAGGAGCCGCTGGTAGTGCCCAAATCTATCGATGATGTGCCGATCCTGGCGCTGACGCTCTGGTCGGAGCGTTACGACCACGGTACTCTGCGCGCACTGGCCGGAGAAGTAGCTGATGAACTGAAAAAAAGCGAGAACGCGGCCGAGACCGAGATAAAGGGAGGTCTGCCCCGGCAGCTAAAGGTAATTCTGGATGCGACGCGCCTGGCCGGATACGGTCTGTCGCCGCTACAGGTCGCCGCTGCCATGCAAAAGGGGAACGTCTCGCTATCATCAGGAAGTTTTTCAGGAGCTGGCAGACAAATTCTGGTGGATGCCGGTCGTTTCCTGGAGAGTGCCGAGGCTGTCAAACGTCTGGTGGTAGGAGTCCACGCCGGCAAGCCGGTCTATCTGTCCGATGTGGCCAGGGTGGAGGATGGATTACAGGAACCTGACAATTATGTATTCATGGGGCTGGGGCCGGGTGGGAAACCCGTAGGGGCGAACCGCGTTCGCCCTGTTGATGACCGCACCACAGCCGACACAGGCAACAAGGGCGCAAGCATTGCGCCCCTACAGTACAACATGAAGGCCGATTACCCGGCGGTAACGATCTCCGTGGCAAAAAGGAAAGGCGCCAACGCCACCTGGGTAGCTGAAGACCTGGTCAAAAAGATTGAATCGCTCAAAGGGAAGACCATTCCCTCCGACGTTCAGGTGACGATCACACGCAACTACGGCGAGACCGCCAGGGAAAAGAACAACGAACTGCTGTTCCATATGTTCCTGGCCGCCATATCGGTTACGATTCTGATCGCGCTCTTCATGGGGTGGCGCGCCGGTGCGGTGGCTGCCATTGCGATACCGGTCACTCTGGCCCTGACCATGCTGATCTTCTACCTGATCGGCTATACGCTGAACCGAATCACTCTCTTCGCCCTGATTTTCTCGATCGGCATCCTGGTGGACGATGCCATTGTAGTGGTTGAAAACATCCACCGCTACTTCACCACCACCGTACTGGAGCCGCTGGAAGCGGCCATTCAGGCAGTGGACGAAATCGGCAATCCGACCATACTGGCCACCTTTGCCGTAATCGCCTCAATCCTGCCGATGGGCTTTGTGGGTGGCCTGATGGGGCCCTACATGCGGCCGATTCCGGTCGGAGCCAGCATGGCCATGCTCTTTTCGATGCTGATCGCCTTCATTGTAACCCCTTACTTTGCTTTCCGTTTCATGAGAGGTCAGACTCATCACGGATCCGGAGCGGAGTCGCAGGACTCCCGGTTGACAGCATTTTATCGCCTCTGGATGGGAAGGCTGATTCACGAAAAAAGGCTGCGCTACGGCTTTCTTACTGTGGTGGTAAGCCTTTTGCTCGTGTCATGTTCTCTGATTTACTTCAAGAGCGTAACGGTCAAGATGCTTCCTTTCGACAACAAGAACGAGCTTCAGTTGATCATTGATGCCCCGGACGGCACGGCGCTGGAGCAGACCGCCCGCATGACCCGCGAGATGGGCGACGCCCTCCGTCTGGTTCCTGAAGTAACCGATTTCCAGATGTACATCGGCTCCAGCGCACCTTTCAACTTCAACGGTCTGGTAAGGCATTACTATCTTCGCAAAGGGTCCAATCTGGCCGATATCCAGGTCAACCTGCTCCCCAAGGATGAGCGCAAAGACCAGTCCCACGACACAGCCAAACGGATCCGGCCGCTGGTAAAAGCGATTGCCGACAAGTACGGCGCACGGGTCAAGGTGGCTGAAATTCCACCCGGACCACCGGTGCTGTCCACCCTGGTAGCCGAGCTGTACGGCCCTGATGACGCCTCCCGGGCCGGCATGGCCGCCAAAGTCAAGGCGATCCTGTCCAAAACGGCCGGGGTGGTGGATGTGGACTGGTATCGCGAGGATGACCAGAGCAAGCTGACCTTCGCAGTTGACAGTGAAAAGGCCGCTCTCTCCGGTATTGCCGTGGAAGATGTAGCCAGAACCCTGCGGATTGCGCTGGAAGGTCAGGATGCCGGCCTCTTGCACCTGCCAAAGGAAAAAGAGCCGGTAGCCATCAACCTGCGCCTGCCGGCTGCGCAACGCAGTTCCGCCGCCGCTCTCTCATCAATCTACGTATCCGGCCCCGGCGGGAGCGTACCGCTCTCCCAGCTGGTGCGGATCAGCAGCGGCAGTGAAGAGAAGACGCTTTACCGCAAAAATCTCAAGAACGTGGTCTATGTCACCGCCGATGTAGCCGGACAGATCGAGGCGCCGGTGTACGCTATTTTGAAAATGCAGAAAGAGATCGACTCCCTGCCGACCCCGGACGGCCGGAAGATCGAAGTGCTGGCATCCAGGCAACCCTGGAGTGAAGAGCATATTGGCATGAAGTGGGATGGCGAATGGCATATCACCTTCGAAGTTTTCCGCGACCTGGGGATCGCCTTCGGCGCCGTGATGATTCTGATCTATATCCTGGTGGTGGCCTGGTTCCGCGACTTCACAACACCGCTGGTGATAATGGCCCCCATCCCTCTGACGCTGATCGGCATTCTGCCGGGGCACGCCATGTTCGGAGCATTCTTTACCGCTACATCCATGATCGGCTTCATCGCTCTAGCCGGGATTATCGTACGCAACTCAATCATTCTGATCGACTTCGCCGAGATGAAACGCCGCGAGGGAATGGCCCTTGACGAGGCCATCATCGAGGCTGGTGCGGTACGCTTCCGCCCGATGCTGTTGACCGGCGCGGCAGTTGTTGTGGGCAGCTTCGTGATCGTATTTGACCCTATTTTCCAGGGGTTGGCCCTGGCAATGATGTTCGGGGAAATTGCCTCGACGACGCTGTCGCGGGTGACCATACCGATTCTGTATTATATGGTGCAAAACTGGAAAGAACGACATAACGCGGTTGAATCAAAGGAGACGGTCTGATGTTCTGGTCCAAAAAGGCAAAACCAACTTTGGAAGGCATGGAATTAGCGGAAATCTGTCGGCATCAGGCCGAGGAACTGTATCGCTCCGGGAAATATCACTGCGCCGAAGCAGTAA